>JAEYNG010000453.1 GCA_023412695.1 Planctomycetota bacterium
ACGTCGAGCAGGGCCGCGACGCGCGGCGCAATGTTCTTGCCGACCGAGTCCGCCGCCATGACGACGTGGCTGTAGTTCGGGGCCAGCTTCACGACCAGCGGCGCTGTCCATACCAAGGGCTGCCTCCACTACGGCACCAGGCTCATGGGCGGCGTCACACCCGGCAAGGGCGGGACCAAGGACGCCAACGGCCTGCCCATCTTCGACACGGTCGATCAGGCGGTGAAGGCCACGGGCGCTGAGGCGACGATGATCTTCGTCCCGCCGCCGTTCGCGGCGGATGCGATCCTCGAGGCCGCGGACGCGGGCATCCGCGTCATCTGCTGCATCACCGAGGGCGTGCCCGTGCAGGACATGGTGCGCACCCGCGCCGTCCTCGACGAGATGAACCAGAACGCCCCGGTGACCGAGCGCCGGTTCATCCTCATCGGGCCCAACTGCCCGGGCATCATCACGCCCGGCCCCAAGACCGGCAGCGGCGACAGCCCGACCGACACCTACACGACCATCGGCAAGAAGGGCACAAACGGCGGCGGCGCGGGCGGCGGATGCAAGATCGGCATCATGCCCGGGTACATCCACACCCACGTGAGCGAGTCGAAGACGCACAAGTCCGTCGGCATCGTCTCGCGCTCGGGCACGCTGACGTATGAGGCGGTGTGGCAGACCTCGCGTCTGGGCCTCGCCCAGAGCACGTGCATCGGCATCGGCGGCGACCCGATCCGCGGCCTGAACCACATCGAATGCCTCGAGCTCTTCGCTGCGGACCCCGATACTCACGGGATCTTGATGATCGGTGAGATCGGCGGGAGTGACGAGATCGACGCCGCGAAGTGGGTCGCGGCGGCGCGTAAGAGCGGCAAGCTCACCAAGCCGGTCGCGGCGTTCATCGCCGGACGCACCGCGCCCCCCGGCAAGCGCATGGGCCACGCCGGCGCGATCATCGGCGGCGCGGACGACACCGCCGACGCGAAGATCAAGGCGCTCCAGGAAGCGGGCGTGAGCGTCGCGATGAGCCCGGCGGACATGGGCAGCGCGATGGCGAAGGCGATGGGGCTGGCTTAAACCCGACGCCGGGTCTGAGGCCGCTCTGGGCCGAAGGCCCGGGTTGAAGGCAGGCCACGGATTTGCACAGATGGACACAGATAGGAGCAGATGCAATGGCACATCGTGGCCCTTCGCCTTCCCCATCTGGGCTCATCTGGGAGAATCTGTGGCTGGTCTTCTCTGGAGGACCGCTCACGACGCCGCGGCGTAGATCGCCGGACGGTAACGAGGCTTGGGGATGCGCTTGCCGTCGGCTTTGGCGGTCGCGAGCCAGGCCTCGATCGCGATCAACACCTGCTTCATCGCCTCCTGCGGCGTCTTGCCGTGGGCGGAGCAAGACTTCAGATCGGGGACATCGGCGATGAACGCCTTGTCCTCAGCGCTGAAAAACACATTGATGTGGTACTTGGGTGCGCTCACTGGTCCTTCTCATCGAGAGTGAGTTTTCGCGGTTTCATAACGCTGAGTTGTTCCGCGAAGTCTAGTCCCGAGTCACACCAGCAAATCGCTACTTCCCCTCACTCACCACCCTCACCTGGCAGAACTGCCTGTGCCCCTCCGGCCCGGAGTGGAAGCCGTAGCCGCTCTCGCGAGCGCCGACCCAGGGCGTGCCGCCCTTGGGGCCCTTGGCCCCGCCGATGCCGCGGTTGATGCCGATCATGCCCGAGCAGAGCCTGCGGGCCAGCCTCGCCGCGCGGCCGGGTTCTCCGAACACCACCGCGCCTAGGCCGAACCTCGTGTCGTTGGCGAGCTTGAGCGCCTCGCCGTCATCGGCGACGGTCGTCACCGTCAGCACCGGGCCGAAGGTCTCCTCCCGCGCGACCTCCATCTCGTGCGTGACGTTGGTCAGGACGATGGGCGCGACGAAGTTGCTCGATGGTGCGCCAGTCGAACCCGACCCGTCCGCCCCGCACGCCAGCCGCGCCCCCTGCTTCACCGCCTCGCGCACCTGCCGCAGCACGTGGTCGCGCTGCCGCGCGTTCACCATCGGGCCGATCGCGGCGGTGTCCTCGATCCCGGGGCCGGGCGCGAACTTCTTCGCCTCGACCAGCAGCGCGTCGACGAACGGTTTCTCGACGTCCCTGTGCACGTAGACGCGCTCGGTGCTGACGCAGACCTGCCCGGCGTTGCGGAAACCGTTCCTTGCGGCGAACTCCGCGGCCTTTTGCACATCCGCGCCCGGTAGCACCACCATCGGGTCCTTGCCGCCGAGCTCGAGGATCACGCGCTTGAGGCCCTTGCTGGCCTCCGCGAGGATGTGCTTGCCCGTGGTGCGCGAGCCGGTGAAGGTGATCAGGTCGACATCGGACGCGACCAGCTCGCGGCCCTGCTGCCCGTCACCATGCACGACGATCAGCACGTCCTTGGGCAGCACCTGGTTGAGCACGTCGGCATAGGCCTGCGCGATCAGCGGCGTCTCCTCGCTGGGCTTGAGCACGACGGTGTTCCCCGCGACCAGCGCGGGCAGCACCTGCCAGTGCACCATCAGCATGGGGAAGTTCCACGGGGTGATCGCCACCGACACGCCGTACGGGTCGCGGTAGACCGTCGAGCGCGTGTGCCCGCCCTCGATCGTCTCGGGGGCGATCGCCCGTGCGATCTCCTCGAGTTCTTCCACCCAGCCCTTGCCGTCTTCCCCGCCGGCGCAGGCCTTCACCTCGCCAATGCCTTCCTTCAGCGGCTTGCCCATCTCGAGGGTCAGCAGCCTGCCCAGCTCCGCGGCCCGAGCACCGAGCCTCGCGCCGACGGGCCTGAGGATCTCGACGCGCTCGGCGATGCTCAGGCCGCCCCAACCGCTCAACCCATCCGGCCCCTGCTGCGCGTGGCGCGACCGCGCGACGATCGCCGGGATCTCCTCGACCGGCGTCACCGCCACCTCGCCCACGACTTCACCATTTGCGGGGTTGAAGGACTTGAGCATCGTCATCGCGAACGGCCTCCATCGGAGAAACACGCACGGCCACGGATCGACACGGGTGAACACGGAGCAAGGATGAACGCAGATTGCCCAGATAGAAGACGTCGAGCCGGGCATGACGCCTGTCGCCACAGCGGTTCTTGAAAGTCACGGGCGATCGAGGTTTAGAACCGACTGGACGGCATCCCCAAACCAAGTCCGCGTTCTATCCGTGCCAATCCGTGTTCATCCGTGGCTGGCTTTGCCCTCTGCGTCTTTCCGTCTCTGCGCGCGGCGTGCCTGCCCCACTCACTTCCCCGCCGGCACCAGCCGGATCACGTGGTCGGGATCGTTCAGCACAACGTACACCGTCCCGTCGGGCGCGGCAACAACGTCGCGCACGCGGCCGATCCCGTGCAGGATCTCCTCGACCTCGACGAGCTTGCCGTCCTTCACGCGCACGCGATCGACCACCGACCCCGCGAGGCCGCCGGCGAACAGGTCCCCCTTCCACTGCGGGAAGGCGTCGCCGTTCACGACCGTGAGCCCGCACGCCGCGATCGACGGCAGCCAGCGATAGACCGGCTGCACGATCGTCTCGCCGTCGGGCGCCTTGCCGTCCTCGGTCCACGGCACCGTCAGCGCGTTGCCGGGGTAGTTGATGCTGAACGCCACCACCGGCCACCCGTAGTTCGCCCCCTTCTGCACGAGGTTCAGCTCGTCGCCGCCGCGCGGCCCGTGCTCGGTGTCCCACAGGTTCCCCTCGAGGTCGAACACCAGCCCCTGCGGGTTGCGGTGGCCGTACGACCAGATCGACGCCAGCGCGTCCTCGCGCCCGACGAACGGGTTGTCGTCGGGCACCTGCCCGTCATCAAACAGGCGGTGGATCTTCCCGTTGGGGCGTGCGAGGTCCTGCGAGTGCGCGCCCATGCCGCGCTCGCCGATGCACCAGTACACGTACCACGCGCTCTTCGCACCCGCGGGCGCTTTCTCAAAGACGATGCGGTTCCCGAAGTGCAGGCCCGACGCGAGGTAGTGCTTGTCTTCGGCCTTCCAGACGTCCTGGTTGTCGGTCCACGTCGGCTTGCCGTTGACGTCCTTCAGACGGCCGCGGACGATCCGCGTCATGTTCGGCCCGCGGCCCGTCGCGCCCTCGCGCGCGTCGGCGTAGCCCAGATAGATCCATCCGTTCTTCTCGAACTCCGGGTGCAGCGCGACGTCCATCAGCCCGCCCTGGCCGACATGGACCACCTTGGGCGTGCCGGCCACCGGCTCGGAGAGCGTCCCGCCCTCCTTCCCGGTCGAGTGGACGCGCAGCGTCCCGGGCCGCTCGGTCACGAGCATCCGCCCGTCGGGCATCACCTCGACCGCCCAGGGGATCTGCACCCCCTCGGTGATCACACGCTCGACCTTGAACGATGCGTGCTTGCTCTCGTAGACGCCGTTCTTGGGCGCGGGCGAGCCCTCCTCCTTGCGCAGCGCGCGGGCCTGCAGCTCGCGGATGTGCACCACCAGCCCCCAGATCTCCTTGTCCGCCAGCGTCTCGCCGAACGCCGCCATCCCCATGTCCGGCACGCCGTTCTTGATCGCGTCGAAGAACGGCCGGTCGAGCTCCTGCCCGAACTTCTCGCGCACCAGCAGCGTCTTGGTCCCCGCGCCCCCGCCCTCGCCGCGTTCGCCGTGGCAGTTGGCGCAGTTGTTCGCCCACAGCGTCGCCATGCTCTCGCCCCGCTGGGCCATCGCCGCCGGGGCCGCGGACATCATCGCCAGACCAACCGCCATCAACGCGCGAACCTTCATGATGCCTCCTTGGTGGGACAAGCTTAGCGAGAGGGGCCCCGCCGCCGCGCCGCTCACGCCCCAAAGTTCAAAGAGACGCCTTTGCGTTAAAGGCCCGTCCGGGGTACGCTCCGGGCATGCTCCGGCGTCACCACTATGAGTGCGCGTTCGAGGAGTTCCTCCGCTCCCGCCGGATCCCCTACGTCGCCGTGGACGAGGCCCGCAAGACGCTCCTCCCGCGCCAGCACGCCTCCTCCGCCGACGCCGACCCCTCCCTCAAGTCCTTCGACTTCGTCGTCTACGGCTCCGCCGGCAATCTCCTGATCGACATCAAGGGCCGCAAGGCCGTCGGCCGCCGCCTCGAGTCGTGGGCCACCATCGAGGACGTCGAGTCCCTCCGCCGCTGGGAGGCCCTCTTCGGGCCTGGCTTCGAGGCAGCGTTCCTCTTTATCTATGCCTCCGACGACCAGCCCCCCGACGCCCTCTTCCAGGAAGTCATCGAGCATCGCGGCACGTGGTACGCCCTCCGCTCCGTCCTCGTCCGCGACTACGCCCGCGCGATGAAACTCCGCAGCCCGCGTTGGCGTACCGTGGACGTGCCCGCCGCCGTCTTTGGCCGCATCAGTCACCCCTTCACAGGGGCCGACCCCGTCGCGGCTCGCCGTTCGGCCGGCGCGTACGATCCCGCCCCGAGCACCGGCCGCTGGGACATCCCTGTCCTCGCCGGGCTCGACGACGCTGGAGGTTTGCCGGTATGACCACCCGACCGCTCAACCGCTTCATCGCCCCCGCCATCGCCGCCATCGCCATCGGCGTGTGCGCCGTCGGCGCCGCCTCCGCGCAGAGCTCCAGCCGCGCCCCCGAGAAGCTCGAGCCCCCCACCCCAGGCACCGCCAAGAACGACGGCATCGTCTGGCCCATGCTCGTGGGCATCGTCCTCGCCGGCGCGGCCCTGACCGTCAACCTCATCCCCAGCAAGCGCGGCCACCAGGACTAATT
>JAEYNG010000056.1 GCA_023412695.1 Planctomycetota bacterium
CGTCGTCCGCCCCGTCTCCCCGCCGCAGATCGCCTGCGAATCAATCACCACCACGCGCCGCCCCGCCTCCGCCAGCCGATACGCCGTCAACAGCCCCGCGATGCCCGCGCCGACGACGCACACGTCGCACTCGATGTCAGCGCCCAGCGGCTGCGTGAGCCGGTTCCCGTGATCGAGCCAGATCGAACGGTGCAGCTGGTCCTCGGCGTGCGTCATGATGTCGCTCCCGGGCTGTGTAGATGGAGAGTTTCAAAAAAACGGGCGCGGAGGGCGAACCCCCCGCGGCCGCGTCGTTGTTGTCGACCCTGCACTCACCGGCGGTGATTTTCCTCGGGAACAAGGCCGGCCGGCACGCCCATGATCGCGCCCGCGATCGCCGCGGCGACGCCGGCGAGCAGGCCGATGACCGACCACCACGACGCGGTCTGGGCCGCGTCGCGCGCCGCCTCCGCGCTGCCGGCGGCCTGGGTCTGCGTGCCGAGCGTCCGGTTCACCGCGTCGGCCGCGCCGTTGGCGCTGAAGCCGTTGCCGCCCGCGTTCATCGCCAGCGGCGAGGTCACCTCGGACGCCATGCCCGCGCCCGACCAGATCACCAGGAACCCGAAGAGCGCGACCACCGCCCACATCGCGACAGCCCCCAGGTGAAGCTGCATCACCCGCGGCAGCCCGGCGGTGCGTCCGAGCACGAACCCACCGATGAGGATCGCGATGGTGCCCGTGATGAGCCACCACGCGCCCGCCGCGACGCTGATGGTCTGCGGGTCGGCCCCGTTGCCCGAGCCCGCGCCCGCGTCCGCGCTCGAGATGCCGATCGCGATCCCGAGCACGGTAAAGATGAACTGCAGGCCGATGGCCACCACGGCCCCCATCATGATCGGTCCCCACGTCGCGCGGTTCCACGCGGCCCGCGGGAGCGTGTCCACATGCCGTTCTGCGTGCCCTGCCGTATATGGAATGCTGGTCATACCGCCACCCTTCTTCGCTCTCGCGATAAGGCCGCCCTCCCGGCCTGAACAACTTTCGTCTAAAAGGGATCAGCCACCGTGAACCGGTGACCAATCCGTGCTCATCGCCAACTCACTCGAGGTCGATCTCGGCCCGCGAAGGCCCCGGCCGCGGCCGCGCGGCGTCCTTGACCGCCTCGCGCCCGAGCCGCATCGCGCACATGACGTCGATCATCGTGACCATGCCCACCATGCCCAGGGCCGCCGCCGCGACGTGCCGCCGCGGGTTGTCGTTGCGGCACGCCATCGCCAGCCCCGCGATGTCTACCGCGTCGCCCGCAACGCGGCTCCACACCCACTTGGCCCGCATCGACGGCTCGCGCGACGTGAGAATGCCGATGCCCGCGGCGATCTCGCGTGCGCCGCACGTCTGCAGGAACGTCTCCTTGCCCTTGAGCCCGAGCGCACACGCGATGGCCTTCGGCGCAAGGATCTCCGCCGCGCCAAGCGCGAGGCTGAACCAGCCCAGGCCGGTCGCGATCTTCTGCGCCTCGGGCATCGGCAGGTGCGGCATCGCCCGGCGCGAGGGCAGCGAGGTCTTGACCAAACTCTCCTTCGTGTCGGGCGACAGCGCGCGTGCCCCGACGCGCGCCGGCGCGGGGTGCATCGGCTCCCGCGGCTGCGTCGGTGGGAACATGAGGCCTGCCCGTCCGTCCTGAACTGTGATGGTGCCCTGCGCGTCCATGTCGACTCCCTTGAACAGATAAAACGAAACCCGGAACCCCTGCCCGGTCACGGCTTGAGCACCACCTTGATGCAGCCGTCCTTCTTGTCCCTGAACGTCCGGTACGCCTCCGGCCCCTGCTCCAGCGGCAGCTTGTGCGTCACGACGAACGACGGGTCGATGTCCCCCGACTCGATCCGCTTGAGCAGCATCGAGCTGTACTTGGGCACGTGCGTCTGCCCCGTCTTCAGCGTGATCCCCTTGTTCATCCACGCGCCCATCGGCATCTTGTCCGGGAACCCGACGTACACGCCCGGCACCGACACCGTCCCCGCCTTGCGGCAGCAGTAGATCGCCTCGCGCAGCACGTGCGCGCGGTCCGTCGTCAGCATCAGCGACGACTTCACCTTGTCCCACACCGCGTCGAACGCGCCCCACCCGTGCGCCTCCGCGCCGACGGCGTCGATACACCGGTCCGGACCGCGCCCGCCGGTCATCTCCTGCAGCGCGTCGTAGACCTTCGTCTCCTTGAAGTTGATCACCTCGGCCTTGCCCTTGTGCTTGGCCATGCCCAGACGCTCCGGGACGCCGTCGATCGCGATCACACGCCCCGCGCCGAGCATCCACGCGCTCTGGATGCAGAACTGCCCCACCGGCCCGCACCCCCACACCGCGACCGTGTCGCCAGGCTCGATCTCCGCGTTCTCCGCGGCCATGTACCCCGTCGGAAAAATGTCCGACAAAAACAGCACCTGCTCATCAGTGAGGTCCGACTCGATCTTCAGACACCCGACATCCGCGTGCGGCACGCGCAGATACTCGGCCTGCCCGCCGGGGTACCCCCCCACCATGTGCGAGTAGCCATAAAACCCGCCGGTCGCGTGGCCCATCAGCTTCTGCTGGATCTCGCGCTTCCCCTCGGGGTTGGTGTTGTCGCAGCACGAAAAGAGCTGCCGCTTGCAGAACCAGCAGTCCCCGCACGAGATCGTGAAGGCGACGACGACGCGGTCGCCCTTCTTGATCTTCTTCACCTCACTGCCGACCTCTTCCACGATCCCCATCGGCTCGTGCCCGACGATATCGCCCGGCTTCATGAACGGGACGAAGAAGTCGTAAAG
>JAEYNG010000070.1 GCA_023412695.1 Planctomycetota bacterium
GGTCGAGGTTGAACGCCTCGAGAAGCTGGTTGCCTCCGGCTCCGCCAGCACGAGCGACCTTGAGCGCGCCCGGGCGCAGCGCGAAGTCGCCCAAGCCAACGCCCGCGCCGCCGAGGCGCACCTCGCCATGCTCGAGCGCCGCCGCGAGATCCTGAGCCGGGGCGCCGGGCACACCACGGTACCGGATACCGAACGCATTGTCGGCCTCTACGATCTCCGCGACCTCAACTCCTTTAAGGGCGATTTCTACCAGCTCGTCAAGCAGGTCATCGGCAAAGAGGGCACGATGAGCGTCAAGCCCGCCGGGGGCGATTCGACCGGCACGATCGAAGTCCGCACCACCCGGGCCCAGCACGAGGCGCTCGTCTCGATCTTCAACACCGCACGCCGCCTCAAATCCAACGAACCCAAGCTCCCGGGGATCACCGTCGATCAGGTCCTGCAGAAAGACAAGGAGTGAGCACACGGCGTCGTCCCCCGCACAAGGCCTTCTTCTCACGGCACGCAGGCATTCAACCATGCCCGAACGCCACGATGCCGTTGACGACCGCCCCGCCCGAAAACCCGGCGGGGCATCGTCACAGGCGTACGCCGCGTGCGCCGCAGAGCAAAGGCTCCTCGCGGCGCTTGCGAAGGGCGACCACGCCGCGCTCACAGCTCTCTACCAGGCCTGGTTCCCGCGTGCCCTCGGCCTTGCCCGAACCATGACCCGGCGCGGCGAGGCGTTCTGCCTCGACGTCGTGCAGGATTCATTTATCCGCGTCATCGACCACGCGCCCCGCCTCGCCGAGTTTGCACGCACGAGCGACCTCGACCGATGGATGGCGGCGATCGTTCGAACCGCGGCGATCGACCTGCTGCGCCGCGAGGCTCGGCGTATCGCCCGCGAGCACGCCGTTGCAGACCTCGGCCGTGACGGGCACGAACAGCACAAGCTTGACGAGCTGCACGCCCTTATCGCCTCGCTGGACCCGGACGACCGTGAGCTCCTGCTCCTCCGCTTCGGCCACGGCAACACGCTCGAAGGCGCGGCCCGCGCCGTCGGCACAACCATCGGCGCGGCCTACGGGCGCATCCGCCGCGCACTCGGCAAACTCGGAACGCATCTGAAAGAGGTGGACCATGAGTGACCAGCCCCTCGACCGCAAGGACCAGATCCTCGACTCGTTGCACGCGCATCTCCGCGCCCGAACGCGCCGCCGCCGCGCAGTCCGCGCTACCGTCGCCGCGCTCCCGCTCGTCGGCGTGTTTGTTCTCTCCCTCCAGTTCTTCCTGCCCCGGCCACCAACCGTCAACGTCACCAATGCGCCGACCAACACCGCCGACGCGTCGCCCCAGCCCGTTGAACAAGCCAACCCGCGGCTCAACACGCCCTTGCCCGCACCGTCGATCATACACGCGGCCGACTCCACGCCCTCCGACCCGCCGCGGGTCATCGTGCCCATCGCCCGCACCGAGCCGCTGCCGACCACCCCATGCGACGGCCCGAGCGCGACAGTCTGCATCCTCTCCGACGATCAGCTCATCGCCGCCCTCGCCGAGGCCGGGCAGCCCTCCGGCCTCGTCCGCACCGGCGGCGCGGCCTACATCGTGCCCCGCGGCGAGACCTTGCCGTTGAACTGACCGCTGATACTCGCCGCGCGCCACTTTCCACGTGCCGAACGCCCCCGGTTCGGGTAAAGTCTGCACGTCATGAACGGCCCCGGCTCGCTCCTGAGCATCATCATCCCGGTCTACAACGAGGAGGAGAACCTCCCCGAGCTGCGCCGCCGCGTGACGGAGTTCCTTGCCTCGCCCGCCGCTTCGGGGTTTGATCGCGCCGAGGTCCTGCTCATCTCCGACGGCAGCCGCGACCGCTCCGAAGCGATCATCGCCCAGATTGTCCGCGAGGACCCGCTCTTTACCGGTGTCTTCCTGACCCGTAACTTCGGCCACCAGGCCGCGGTCTCGACCGGCCTCGAACGCTGCAAGGGCGATGTCGTCGCGATCATCGACGGCGACCTGCAGGACCCGCCCGAGGCGATCGGCCTCCTGCTCAACGCGATCCGCGACGGGGCCGATGTCGCCTACGGCGTCCGCCGCGCACGCAAGGAGAACATCTTCAAGCGTGCAGCCTACTTCATCTTCTACCGCACGCTCCGCCGGATCGCCACGATCGACATCCCGCTCGACACCGGCGACTTCTGCGTCATGCGCCGCACCGTCGTGGACGACATGCTCCGCCTGCCGGAGCGCAACCGCTTCGTCCGCGGCCTGCGCGCGTGGGTGGGCTACAAGCAGGTCGGCGTCGAGTATGAGCGCTCCGCCCGCCATGCCGGCGCGCCCAAGTACACCCTCAAGAAGCTGGTCGCGCTCGCCTACGACGGCCTGTTCAGCTTCTCGAGCCTCCCCGTCCGCGTCATGCAGGTCCTCGGCTTTGCCATCTCCGGCATCGCCTTCATCACCGCGATTGTCTACTTCGCGCTCGCGCTGATCATGGACAACCCAGCCTGGCCCCGCGGCTGGCCCACGCTCATCATCTCCATCTGGTTCCTCGGCGGCGTGCAGCTTCTCTTCCTCGGCCTCGTCGGCGAGTACGTGCACCGCACCTTCGACGAGACGCGGCGCAGGCCGGTCGCTCTCGTCCGCCAGCACCTCGTTCACCCCCGCGCCGCCGACGGCCGCGGCACGGAAATCGTCGTATGCAAGGCGACTACGGACGCCTTTACGCGGACCTCTACCGCCGGCACTGGTGGTGGCGCTCGCGTGAACGCATCCTGATGCGCGAGCTGCGGCGCCTCCGCCCCGCGCTCCCGCCCAACCCCAGGGTCCTCGACGTCGGGTGCGGCGACGCGCTCTTCTTCCCGAAGCTGCGCGAGTTCGGCGACGTCCGCGGCATCGAGATCGACACCTCCCTCCTCACCCCCGCCGGCCCCGACCGCGCCCGCATCCACACCCAGCCGCTCGGCGACCCGGCCTACGCCGACTGGGCCGGCGCGTTCGACCTCATCACCGCCCTCGACGTCGTCGAGCACATCGAGCAGGACGCCTGGGCCGTCGCCGAGATGGTCAAAATGCTCAAGCCCGGCGGCCGGCTGCTGATGACCGTCCCCGCGTTCATGTCGCTCTGGGACCACCACGACGAGATCAACCACCACTACCGGCGATACACCGCCCCACAGTTCGCAGCTCTCCTGCGTCCCCCAGCTCGCCTCGTTTCCGTGCGTTACCTCTTTCACTCTCTCTATATCCCAAAGTGGCTCGTCGCCCGGCGCAACCGCGCGGCCACTCAAAAGAGTGAGCAGTTCAACATCCCCGCGGCACCGGTGAACACCCTCGCCACTTTGTGGTGCGACCTGGAAGAGCGCCTCCTCCGGCCGTTGCGAGTTCCACGTGGAACATCTGTCCTCGCCTTGGCCGTACGGGAGTAAGCCCCGGCGTCCTTCCGCACCGGACACGTACCCTTGATGATGCTCCCCGTCCTCGCCAGCGCCCTGCGGACCCTCGCCCAGAACGGGCAGCCGGTCCCGCTGGACCGGTTCCGCACGCCCGCGGCGTTGCTGATGGGCATCACTGTCTTCACCATTGTCTTCGCCAC
This sequence comes from Planctomycetota bacterium, assembly GCA_023412695.1. GTDB lineage: Bacteria > Planctomycetota > Phycisphaerae > Phycisphaerales > UBA1924 > JAHBXL01. The sequence goes on from JAEYNG010000070.1 coordinate 3,578, forward strand.
GCTCTGGCTCATGGCCGCGCGCCGCCGCGCCCGCGCCGAGTCCGGCAAACGCCCCCGCCGCCGCGCCAAGGCTGGCGGCGCATGGGCAGAGTCCGCCCGTCGCCTCCGCCTCCCGCCCGACGAAACCGCCGGCGACGGCACACGCGACATCGACCCCTCCGACCTCTCCCCGGGCGATGTAGACCTGCGGTCCGACGATGACGACGACCCGCATGGCGGAAAGGATCGGCCATGAGCCGTCCCCTCGCCCTCGTCACCGGCGGCGCACGCCGCGTCGGCCGTGCGATCTGCCTTGAGCTGGCCCGTGCCGGCTGCGATATCGCGCTGACCTACCGCCGCTCGGCGGACGACGCAGCGGCTACGGCGGCGGAAGTTCGCCAACTCGGCGCTGCCGCGCAGCTTTTCGAGCTGGACCTTGCGGATACAAGCGGCATCGCCCGCGCCTGCGACTCGCTCGCCGCGGGCTTCGCC
>JAEYNG010000102.1 GCA_023412695.1 Planctomycetota bacterium
GCGCGTACCAGGATCCCGTCTCGGCAGGATCGAAGTCCGGCTCGGCAGGGTCTGTCATGGGGTCGGCGTTGGTCAGGTCCCGGTCCTCCTGGCGGTAGATGAAGTCGTCGATGTACCGCAGGCCCCAGAAGTACTGCCCGATGCGGTTGACGTCCCCGCCCAGCGAAAGGTCCCAGTCGTCGCAGATGTGCTCCTCGATCAATCGCCACGACGCGTCGTAGAACATCACCCGGCGCTGACGCTCCGTCGGTGCCGCCGTCGGATTGCTCGACGGGGCGCGGAAGTCCGCCACCTTCACCGTCCGCCAGTGCAGCGGGTTGTACTCGTAGCGGGCGACGGTGAACTCGCTGTAGGTCGAGCCCGAGCCGTCAGCGTCGAGCTTGACCTCCACCAGCCGGTTCCAGGCGTCGTGAACGTACGTCCGGACGCCCGTGCCCTCCCCGGCGCGGAGGAGCTGCTCGGTCATGTTCCCGGCCTTGTCGTAGGCGAACGGCCGCGTCGCGCTGGCCGGGTCCGTCTGCGCGATGCTCGTGATCTCGTTGGCCGCGTTGTGGTCGCGGGCTTCGATCAGGTCCGCCGAATCGGTGTACGCGCCGTTGGCGTCGAGGTCCTGGCGGAAGTCCGACCAGTTCCCCAGCATGTCGAGCGTCCACTTCTGCGAGCCCGCCGCCGTCGAGGACAGCGAGGAGCCGCCCCACACGCCGCGCTTGGCCTCGATCAGGCGGTCAAGCCCGTCGTAGGTGTACGCCCAGTCGACATGGTTCCAGTTCTGGCCCACAACCGGCTGTACGGTGTCCTTGTAGAGGCGGTTGCTCGCGGCGTCGTAGCCGTAAGACTCGGCAAAGAGGAACGGCCGATCCGGGCCGCCGGGCGTGGCGTGCTGGGTCAGGTCGCCGTCGACCCAGGCGTGGAACTTCACGCGGCCGAATCGGTCGAAGCCGGGGTAAACGCCGCTGCCCTGGTCGGTGTGGCCGACCGCGTTCCGCTTGCCGTCGGCGCTCAGGGTGCGATCGAGCTGGACGTCGGGGGTGACATAATCGGTCACGGCGAACATGCCCAGGCCGAGATGGCCGTACTCAACGAGCGGGCCGGCGGACGAACTGACGCCGGAGGGGCGATGGATGTCGCCGTTAAACGAAGGGCCGCCATAGTCAAGCGCCGAGTGGGCATTGGAGGGGTAGATCTCGTAGACAAGGCGGCTTGAGTTCGTGCCCGGCTGGTAGCCATACTCGACGCGCTTGGTCTCCATGCCGACGGGCGTTCCCGTGTCGATGTCGCTGTCGGGATCCTGGAATACCTGCCAGACCTGCCACAGCGTGGTGTAGGTGAACTCGACGGCGTTGCGAACGTTGCCGGTTCCGTCGTCATTCTCCCACGACCTGACGAGTTGCATCCTGCCGAAGTCGTCGTAGTTGACCGTCAGGGACTTCACATGGTCATCGATGCCCGTGCCGAAGGCCGCAACCGAGTCTCGCGTCACGCGGCCAGCGGCGTCGCGTGCGTACTCGTGCCGCGTGCCGTTCTGATCGGTCACGGCGATGAGCTCGCCGAGCTGGTTGTAGGCGTAGGTGACCGTGTACTCCGGATCGTCATCGGCCTCGCCCGAGGTCTCGTTGGGATAATGCACCGCGCTCAGCAGGTCGCCGGATGCGACAAGTGAATCCATCGTGCCAGTCAAGGTGACGCTTGTCCCGTAGACGTATCGTGTGACCTGCACCGTCGACGCACTGCCCGCGGGAAGAAACGCGATCTGCTGGGTGACGTTGCCCGCGCCGTCGTAGACGAACGCAGTGACGCGGTCCTTGTCGTGCTCGCCGCTATCCACCCCGGTGGCCTGCCAGCGGGGCGGATCGGCATCGCCGTCCCACGACAGCATGGCATCCTCGTAGTTCTCAACGACCGCGATCCGGCGGTTCAGATCATCGTAGAAGGTCCGGGTCAACCGTCCGAGCGGATCGATCACGTCCTGCACGAGGCCGCGGCTGTCGTACACGACGCCCGTCATGATCGGATTGCCCGTCGGAAGACTGTTCCAGTCATCGGGGAGACTGCCGAGCGGCCAGCTCGGAAACGTGCTGTTGGAGAAGATGTCACTCCCGCTGTTGGTGCCGTAGTTGAGCGTGCGGATCGGCCGCTGCGCATCGTCGTACATGTAGCCCACGAAGGTTTGGACCGAGACGGTGTCGTCCAACTCACCGGCAGTGGTGTCGTCGTCGTGGTGCCGATAGCTCGTGACCACCGAATCCACCCGGCCCGCCGCGGTATAGGCGTAGCTCACCTGCTCGATGACGACGTCGTCGTCGAGTGTTTCGGCGTCGGCGTGGTTGCCTCCTTCGCCCGGGGCCGCGTCCTCGCCGCGGTCGGTCAGCGCCACGAGCGTGGCGCGGCCGTGGGCGTCATACCTCGTCTTCGTCGCGGGGGCGTTGGGGCCCCACCGCTCGATCGGGCGGCCGACCGCGTCGTACCAGGTGTGCGATTGAAGGAACCACGGTGACGAAGCGGTGGGGTCGTACGCAACCTGTTGACGGTAGACCAATCCGCGTTGGCTGTACGCCGTTGTCGCGTACAGGCCGCGGTCGGCAAGCGGCGTCTCGATATCAGTGGGCGCGCTCTCGAACACGGCCCGCTCGACCACGCGATCGAGGTTGTCGTAGACCATGAACTCGTGAGGCTTGGTCGGGCTGAGCACCTTGACCACCCGATCGCGGTAGTCGAAAAACCGCTGGGTATCGCGGTTGCTGCTCCCGTCGTAGGCCCTGATGAAGTTGAGGTTGCCGTTGCCGACGCCCTGGTCAGGCCCGTCACCGACATCCGGGTCGTCGTAGAAGTACTCGGCGACCTTTATGGGCGCATCACCGCCCGTCCCGGGAGTACGGCCGATCCAAACCTCGGTCGTCCGGTGCAGGGTATCGAAAACGTACCCGGTGATCGTTCCATTGGGCGCCGTTTGGCCGGTGCGCCGACCGAGTTCATCGTATTCAAAGCTCGTGACGTACGAGCGCGATCCAAGGCCCGGATGCTCGCCCTCGACGTCGTGCCACACCTCGGCCTCGCGGACCATCCCGACGAGCGTGTGCCGCACGACGCGGAGCCCGTGCTCTCCCCACCGTCCGGCGGGGGTGCTCCTGAGCGTGAACTCCAGGCCCACCGGGTCATAGTCACCTGCGGTGACCAGCCCATACTCGCTGCCGCCGATCGACTTGCCGCCGGCGTTCATCCAGTTGATCGTCGCCGGGCCGTCGAACCGGGGTGTCGCCGAAGCCCCCAGGTCGTGCGGGAGCGACATCTGCGCGTAGTAGTAGAGCCCGGGCCGGTCGGCAAACCCCCGCATGGCGCGCAGCGTGTAGTGCGTCACATCCCCGGGCACGGTCCGACTCGTGGTCCGGCCGAGCGGGTCCACGGTGAACGTGCTTACCAGTTCATTTGGAGTGCTGCTCCCCCAGCCCGAGGTCGATTCGCTCTCGGCGAGCGTGCCCGGCAGGTCGGCGTCGCTGTACCCGCCGGCGTCGGTCGTCGCCGCGTCGCGCACCACGGCGATCAGTGCACCGGTCTTCGCGTCGTAGCGGCGGTACGTCAGCACATTGTCTGCGCTGAGGCTCCAGGTGAGCTCGCCGCGGCTGTTGTAGACGTCGTAGCTCGTGTACACGCCGCCCGGCCCGTTCTCCGCCTCGAGCTCCGCCTCGACCGTGGTCTTGATCCACTGCGGCTGGGCGTCGCCGGAGTTGCCAAAGCCATGCTCAAAGGTCGTGACCTCGTGATCGGCATTCGGCGTACCGGGGACGCTGGTCTGGCCCTCGGTGC
>JAEYNG010000112.1 GCA_023412695.1 Planctomycetota bacterium
CTGTGAACGCGGGTCTGAAGGACTTCCGCGAGTACGCGTTCCGCGCCCGCCGACGATTCGATTACACGCCCGAGGACTGCAACGCCTACGCCCGCGGGATTGAACAGCACGTCACGCCGCTGGTGCGGAACACGATGGCTCGGCGATCGCAGACGATGGGCGTGTCTCCCCTGCGTCCGTGGGACGGTCAGGTGGACCCGAAGGGCCGGCCCGCGCTCAAGCCTTTCGAGAGCGCGGCGCAGCTCGTTGACCGCACGCAGCGGCTTTTCGACCGGATGGACCCGTCGCTGTCCGGGCTGTTTTCAGCGCTCCGAGAGCCGGTGAGCGGACGGGCGAGCCTCGATCTCGAGTCCCGCAAGGGCAAGGCGCCGGGTGGATATCAGGCCAGCCGCGAGCGGGTCCGCATGCCGTTCATCTTCATGAACGCCGTCGGTGTGCAGCGCGACGTCGACACGATCGTGCACGAGGCCGGGCACGCGTTCCATGCATTGCTCTGTCGCGGCGAGCCGCTGCTGCATTACCGCAACGAGATCCCGCTGGAGTTCGCCGAGGTCGCGTCGATGAGCATGGAGCTGCTGGCGCACCCGTTCCTCGGCGAGTTCTACGGCGAACCAGAGGCGGACCGCGCACGCCGGGTCCACCTCGAGCAGCTGCTGAGCGGCCTGACGTTCATCGCGATCGTCGATCAGTTCCAGCACTGGCTCTACACGACCGAGAACACCGCGAGCGAGCGCCACGCCAAGTGGGCCGAGCTGACCGAGCGGTACGGGCAGGGATTCGACTGGAGCGGGTTGGAGCAGATGCTTGGGCCGGGGTGGCACCGCGTACTGCACCTCTTCGGCGTGCCGTTCTATTACATCGAGTACGGCATCGCCCAGCTCGGCGCGATCCAGATGTGGCTGAACTACCGGAAGGATCCGTGCGGCGCGGTCGAGGCGTACAAGAAGGCACTCGCGCTCGGCGCGTCGCGGCCCCTGCCGGAGCTGTTCAAGGCCGCCGGTCTCGAGTTTGACTTCGGGCCCGAGATCATCGGCAGGCTCGTCGGTGAAGTCGGCCGCGAGCTCGAGCGAATTCCCTCTTGACGACCGCTCCCCGGAGCTCGCCATGCCCTACCGATTCCTCTGCGGACTGCTCCTGATCATGTCCGTCCTGCAGCTGGGGGGCTGCATCACCGACACGATCGACGACACCTATGGAAACAGGCTTGTCGAGGCGCAGGTCGAGTTCGACCCCGGCAAGTCGGTGGTGGTGGACGGCGAGAACGGGGACATCACCATCCGCCGCGTCGCGGGGACAACCGCAAAGGTCCGCGCGGACATCCGGGCCAAGGGCGAGGATCGCATCGCGGCGGTGCAGGTCATCATGCAGACCAACCTGTACGGCGACCTCATTCTCCGGGTGGACTGGCCGATCGGCTGGCGGCAGCCGGGCGAGGCCGCGACGATCGATCTCGAGTTGCCCGGATGCCTCGGGCTCACGGTCCACACCGGGAACGGGGCGATCGAGGTGAGCGGCCTGGGTGGAACGGCGATTCTAAACTCCGGCAATGGGGAGATCGCGGTTCACGACCATGCGGGCGATCTCGAGGCGAGCACGAGCAACGGGACCGTGCGGGCAGAGCGCATCAGCGGTGAGTGCCGCGTCCGCACGAGCAACGGCCAGGTCGAGCTCAACGAGGTCGCGGGGCGCGTCTCGGTCGCAACGACCAACGGCCCGGTAGAAGCCGCGCTGACGCAGGAGAACCCCGGCCCGGTGGATATCCGCACCGCCAACGGGCGCGTCGAGTTGACGATCGGTTCGGGCTTCACCGGCGACCTGCGGCTTGAAACGTTCAATGGCAGCATCCGGATCGACGGCGTTCGCGGCGAGCAGGAACTCGACGACGAGCGGGAATGGGCGGTCGTGCATCGCGGTGGCGAAGACGCCCGACGTTCGCTGATCCGCACCACCAACGGCCGCATCCTGTTGCGGCAACACCCCGAATAACGCCGGTCAGAACGGGCCGGATGCGGTACGATCGTGCCCCGGATTCGGCCGGGCGTGCATCGCGTCCGTTCGGTGTCGGTAAGTTCATGCTGTTAAAGAGTTTGCGTACGAAATCCCGGCGAGGGAGCCAAGGAGGTCGGTATGGTTCGAGGATGGCGCGCGTTGCTCGGCGTTCTGACCGCGATGTGCATTCCGGCGGCGGCATTGGCCGTGGCCGAGCAGCCCGCGGCGGAGAAGTTCGCGCGTCTGCCGATCCGGGCCGACGGCCCGAAGAGCCTCGACCCTGCCAAGGGCTCCACGACCTACGACAACCAGGTCATCTGCCAGATCTATGAGACGCTGCTGCAGATCAAGTATCTCGTGCGGCCGGAGTCGGTGAAGAGCTACGACGAGGTGAGCGAGCCGCTGCTGTGCGCCGCGATGCCGACCGTCACCGACCAGCCCGACGGCACGCAGGTCTGGCGCTTTAAGCTCCGCGACGATGTGTATTTCCATGACGACCCGTGCTTTCCCGGCGGCAAGGGCCGCAGGCTGGTAAGCGACGACGTGTTCTACTCGTGGAAGCGGCTGGCGGACCCGAAGTACGAGTACGAGAA
>JAEYNG010000157.1 GCA_023412695.1 Planctomycetota bacterium
CTCCTGCGCGGGGCGGAGGAGATCGTTCAGCACGTTGCGGTCGGGGCCTGTCTCGGGAGCGCTCGATGCCGGCTGGACCTCTACCGGCCGCGACTCCGTCTTGCCGGCCGCCACGAGCGACTCGATGACGCTCGAGCCGTCCTCTTCGCCGGCGAGGAACGCGGCCGTTTTGCCGCCGTGCTGCGCGCCGCTGGTCTCGGCCGCCTTCGCGCGTGCCTCGTCCACGATCTGCACGAATAAATCTTCGAGCTTCTGGCGCGGCTTGGCGACGCGGACGATCGACTTCGCTCCGTCGGTCCGCTCGCGGATCAGCCGGTCCACCGCCGCAATCGTGCCCTCATCAAGCGGATCGGTCTCCAGGACCGTGGACTCCTCGGTTTCGAGGAGCTGGTCGCACGTGCCCTCGCGCTGGATGCGTCCGCCGTAGAGGATCACCATCCGGTCGACACAATCTTCAACATCCGACAGGAGGTGGCTGGAGAGCAGGATCGTCTTGCCGCGACGGCCGAGGGCGATGATCAGGTCCTTGATCTGCCGCGTGCCGATGGGGTCGAGGCCCGTTGTCGGCTCGTCGAGGATCAGGAACTCAGGATCGTTGATGAGCGCCTGCGCGATGCCGATGCGCCGCTGCATGCCCTTGGAGTACTCGCGGACCGGGCGGAACTGCGCCCCGCTCAAGCCCACCATGTCGAGCAGCTCGTCAATACGCCGCTGGCGGACGCTCCGGTCGAGCTCGAAGAGCTTGCCGTAGTAATCAAGCGTCTCGCGCGCGTTGAGGAACGGGTAGAGGTACGACTCCTCCGGCAGGTATCCGATGCGTCGCTTGATCGACACGTCGGTCGGCAGCTTGCCGAAGACCGAGACAAGACCCGAGGTCTTGTGCAGGAGGCCGAGCAGGATCTTGATCGTCGTGGACTTGCCCGAGCCGTTGGGGCCAAGGAGCCCGAAGACCTCGCCACGCTTGATATCAAAGCTGACGGCGTTGACCGCCTTGGCGCGCGGGCGGAGCCAGAAGTCGCGGAAGACCTTCGTGAGCCGCTCGCAGATCACCACGTTCTCACGCTGGCCCGCGGCCGCACGAGCGTTCGCCGCCGCGGATGTCGATGCCTGGACCATCGCTGCTCCGTTCCTGCCTGCCCGCTTACTCGGAGACCTTCATCGTGCCGGTCTGCCGCTGCTCGTACCTGGCCCGCTCCTGCTCCTCGATCCGCTTCTGCTGCGCCTTGTCGTACTCCTTGGCGTTCCGGGCGATCTCCTGCTCGCGCGTCAGCGACGGGTCGCGATTGATCATGAGCACGGTGCGCTCGGAGCCCGGCGGCAGCAGCATGATCTGGGTGGACTCGCGGGTCGCGAATGTCAGGTACGCGTCGGCCCAGTCGCCGTTGAGCAGCACCTTCGGGTTCACTTTGTACGCCTCGAGCTTCGCCTCGAACAGGTCCGCGTCGGCCTTGGCCTGCGCGACCATCGTTGTGCGCTCCTGGCGTGCGCCGTCGAGCAACGCGGTCACCTCGCCCGACACGCGGGTGTTGACGGTCTGGCCTTCGAGCTCGATCGGCTGGCCCTGAAGCAGCGCGTCGATCCGGGCGAGTGTTGCCTCGGCCGCGGCGGTGTCCTTGCGGGCAAGGTCGAGTTCGTACTGATCGATCTGCGCAAGGATGAGTTCCGCCGCATCGCCCGCGGTGGCCTGCAGCCTCTCGCGACGCGCTGAGACCGCGTCTTCAATCTGGGCCGCGGACTGCGACTCGGCCGCCTGGACCTGGTAGTAGCTCGGCATCACGCGTCGCGGCGGGAACTTCTGGGTCATCGTGAGCGACTGGATGACCACACCGGCCTGCAGTTTGTCGAGCTTTGCCTGGGCGGTCTGGAGGGCGAGGTCCTCAACAGTCCGGAACGTGCCCGCCGGACGGCTCGCGTCGGGGACATAGCGCATGAACTCATCGAGCGTGACGCTGGCCGCCGCCTGCACGATGGCCTGCATAACGACCGACTGCACGAGCCTGCGCTCGGTGTCCTCGTCGCCGATGTTCTGGGCGAAGAGCACCGGGTCGCGTTCGTCGTGCTGATAGGCGACCGACCACCGGGCGTGCACGATCGCGCCGTCGGCGGTGAGGAGCTGCCCGTCGGTGTTGGGGTCGAGCGAGTCGGACCCGCCGTTGGCGAGCACGGCCGACCCCTTCGCCATAAACTCCTTCTCTTCGGAGTCCGACAGATTCGGGAAGAACTGCTTGCGGAGCTCGAGCTGCTGAGAGCCGATGGGCACGCGGATGATCTCGCCGATCGGGGCGGGCCAGCCGAAATGCGCGCCGTCCTCCAGGTTGCGGTCCACGACCTGGCCGAAGCGCAGCTTGATGCCGCGCTCGGAGGCGCCGATGCGCGTGAACCCCGACGCACCGAAGAGCACGATCAGCACGATGATGGCGAGCATCATCACGCGGTAGCTCCACCGCAGTGCATCGGCCAGCGACTTGGTCGCCGGATCGAGCATCGCGGCCATGTCGGCGGACTCGGCGCCCTGACCGTTGCCCAGCCGCACGGTCGCCGCGCCGCGACGCTCACGGCGCAGCCCTCCCGCGCCCCCCGTCCCGCCCATCGGTCCGTGTCCGGGTGACGAACTCATCGAACGTCCTCCTGCGCCGGGGTGCCGAGGCGTGTGGGGCGAGCGGTCGCCGCGGCCGGGTCGATCATGCGCTCGATCTCGGGCATGGGGATAGCGCCGTCGCGGAACAGGGCGGCCGCGCCGGGGCTGAGGAACTCAAGCCCCGGCAGGCTGGTCGGCACGACGACGGTGGTGGAGCGGCCGTAGGCGGTGCGGAGGAGCTCCATGTTCTTGAGGAAGACGGCGAGCTCCGGCCTCGCGTTCATGCGCTTGGTGAACTCGGTGACCTCCGCCTGGCCCTGGTTGCGGATGTTGGTCGCGGAGCGCTGCGCGAAGGCGAGGATGCGTTTAGCGTCGTTCTCGGCGCTCGAGCGGATCGCCGAGGCCTGGCTGGAGCCCTGGCTGAGCATCTCGCCGATGAGCTTCTCGCGGTTCTTGTTCATGCGGTCGATGACGCTCTTGGTCACGTCCTGCGGGAGCGAGATCGTCGAGATGCCGACCGAGAGGGGCTCGACCCCGTGGTCGGCGAGCGACGCCGTCGCGTCGGCCTCGGTGCTCGGACGCGTCAGACGCGCAAGGATGCGCTCCTCGAGGCCCGGGAGCATCGAACCGTCCACACTGGCCGAGAGCAGCTCGTCAACCCGGAACTGACCGACCTCGGTCATTGCGCTGTTGAGCCGGTCGCGGATGATGCCCTCCGCCGCGAGATAGTGATCTCGGGCGCCGTCGCCGGAGCCGGAGAACCGCTTGTAGAACTTCAGCGGGTCATTGACGCGCCACGTCGCGTAGGCGGTCAGGATGATCTGGCGCTGGTCGGCGGTGCCCTGGGTCTCGGGGCGCGTCTCGACGAGCCGGAGGCGCGTGTCATACTTGGTCACCGAGTGCACGTACGGCACGCGGAACCGTAGCCCGGG
>JAEYNG010000225.1 GCA_023412695.1 Planctomycetota bacterium
CTTCAGACCCGCGTTCACAGCGACCTTCCGCCGGAGCGCCATCATCTGATCGAAGATCGCATCGATCCTCTCGCGGTCCTGCAGGCGGCGCGTGGCGACGAGCCGCCAGGCCTCTTCGCGCGTCGCCCGGTCCGGGTCCTCGTTGAACACCGCCATCTGCGAGAGCGTCCGCTCCTTGCCGCGGAACTGCACGGTCATCGCGCCGCAGGTCTCGGAGTACTGCTGATCGAGCTTGGCCAGCTCGGTCTCGAGCGGGATGTTCTCCGGGCGGAACAGGTCGACCGCGGACTTCAGGTCCCGCAGATACACGGCGAACCGAGCCTGGTCGAGGCCCGCGGCGTGTGGGCTCTGGACGATCTTCCGGTCGAGATCGAACGCCGCCTGCTTGAGCTTCGGCTGAACGTTCTCGACGTGCTCGAGGTACGCCCGCTGCGCCTCCGGGTCGTCGGTGTGGCAGGTCATCGCGATGTACAGGTCGGTCCCCGCCTCGCCGGCCGCGGCGTCGAGCTCGCTCCGGTCGAGGATCAGCCTGCGGAGGCAGTTGGCGCAGTGCAGGTCACGGTCGATCAGCTCCTGGTAGAGCGGCTGGAGCTCTTCCCATGAAGCGGCGTTGAGCGTGGACGGAACGATCTCGGATGCGGGGACGAACTCGGTCAGCATGGGCACATTGAAGGCCCCATCTTGCCGCCCGTCACCGCAAATTGTTACGGATTGGGCGTCTGCGTGGCCTGACCCGACGCAACCCACGCCGCCAACTGGCCGCCGAGCTGGAGCATGAGCCACATCATGAAATGTGCGATCGCGATGAGCGCCACGGCGTAGCGGTCCTTGCGGAAGAAGAACCACACCGCCCCGACGTAGACCAGAATGGCGCCGGACCAGATCAGGAACGTCGCCAAGAAGTGCACCGGGATCGGCAGCGCGGAATGCCGTACGGCGTAGAACAGGCTCACCGCGACGAACATCCGGGCCGCCGAGAGCTCCAGACGCGTGAACCGCTCCTCGGACAGCTTGCTCGCGACCACGACGGCGAGCACGCCGGTGCAGGTGTGCAGCGCGATGTTGTACAGAACGAGCGCAACCGAGCCGAGCACGACCCAGGCCCCCCACTGCCGCGCGTTCACGCCCGCGATGATCAGCGCCGCCAGCGTGATGAACACGCCGCAGGTCGCGAGCACCTGCGCGCTGCCCCGCCCGACGGTCACGAACTCCTTTGCCCCAAGGCTCGCGGGCGGCTCGGGCGGAGCGACTGCCTCCCCCAGTTCCGCTTCGCGAACGACATTGGCCTTGAGGTCATACCCGCAGTTGACGCACATCACCGCCTCGTGCGCAAGCGGGGCGCGGCACTTGGGGCAGGTATCGTCCTCGAGTTCGAGCGGCAAGGGCGCTGGCGCAGGCGGGACACCGGGCGTGGACGGCGATGGAGATGGCTTCTCACTTTCAGACATCGCTCAACGTCCCTCCTGACGCCCGTCGCCGCCCGCATCAGCAGCATCGAGCAGCGCCATCACCAGCTCGGCCACCTGTTGTTCGGGATCCGCCGGCAACCGTTCCAGCGGGTGAACACTGTGGATCGTACGACCTCCGGCGAGCACGACGAACGCCCCTGCGGAGCCGGGCGCGACCCGCGCCATCTCGCCCTCGACGCCGTCGAGCCCGGAGAGCGCGACCTTTCCGCCGGCCCGTTCGATCGCCGCCGTGACGGCCTGATCCTCGGCCGCGCTCGCCCCCTGCCAGAACATCGCAAATCCTGCGATCTGGCTGTTGGCCACGCGATCTGCGCGGCCCGGGAGCCCGACCGCATCCGCGGCGAAGTCCTGTGCAACCGCCGCGAGCGTCGCTGCGGCCTGTGCGGCGTCGATCCTTGACAGCGCCGAGCGAACCGGTGAGCCAAGCAGCACGAGGCAGGGCCGCGACTCGCCGCTCTCAGCACGAGTGACACGGGCGAGAACCTCCGCCGCCGCGGAACCCTCGGCGGCCGCAAGCTCCGTGCCGACCGCACGGTCCGGCAGATCCGCGGCGAGATCAGCCAGCGACGTGACAAGCCGTCGATTTCCGCGGCTGAAATCCAGGCTCCCCAGGTTCGCCGTGCTCGGTGAATGCTCCATCGTGATGACGGTGGCGCGGCCGGCTGGTTCGTCACGCCGGATCTCCAGCCGGCGGATCGCCCCCCGCGCCGAATCGAGCACAAGCCGGAGTGAGCCCGCGCTGTGCACACCATCGATCGTGGTGGTAACGCCGCGTGCGTTTGGATCCGGCTCCGACAGCGCAACGCCGGCCGTGTATGGTGTGAGCACGAGTTCGTCCGGCCGAGCGCCGGCAAGATCAAGCGACGCGATCGGCAACGGCGGCAGTAACTCGCGAACGGTGCCGGCGATGTCGGGCTGATCACACGTTGCCTCGAAAAACGGAGACTCCGGCGTGTCGAGTCGCGCCCGTACGACACCGGGCATCGCCTCGATCAACAGCCGCCCTGCTCGGACCACCATCCGCGCGATGCGCCCGTGTGCTTCATCGGGCTCAAGCCGGACCAGCAGAAGGCTCCGCCGCGGGGGAGCATCGCCGCGCGTGACCGTCACTCGCAAACGCTCGGTCGTCGGCGCGGCGAGATACGTTTGACGCGCTCGATCTACGATCGGTGAAAGCTCCGGCGTGCTGAGCGCAGCGTCGGCAGGCGCAGTCTCCGGCTGCGCGACAGCGGGCAGCCCTCCCGCAAGAGCGGCAACTGCAACAGCCACGAGATTCGGCAAGCCTCTCAGCACACAAAAGGTTACGCCCGCACCTTACTCCGGCGCATGTGCTAGCAAATCCGCGACCGTGCGACCGATCCCCGGCACTTCCCACGCGGGGGCAACCTCGGCCAGCGGCACAAGCACGAACCGCCGCATATGCATGCGCGGGTGCGGGATGGTCAGCCCCGGCTCGTCGATCACGACGTCGTCGTACAGCAACAGGTCCAGGTCGAGCGTCCGAGGCAACCATCTTGCCGTCTCGGACGCCCTGTCGCGACCCTCGCCCCGCTCGATGCGGTGCAAGTGCTCAAGCAGTGTCCGCGGCGGGAGCTTGGTCTTCACCAGCGCAACAGCGTTGAGGTATGGCCCTCCGGCCTCCTGCCCGGGCTTGCCCACCGCCGCGGTCTCGTGCACGCGTGATCTCGCAACCATCTTCGACTTGGGCAACGACGCCAGCGCGGTGATCGCGGCCACGAGGTGGGCCTCGCGGTCACCAACATTGGAACCCAGGGCG
>JAEYNG010000299.1 GCA_023412695.1 Planctomycetota bacterium
CCCCCGCACCGCCCACTTCGCCTACATCCTCTCGGCCGACAATCCGCACACCGTCTCGCTCGAGCGTGCGTACGCCGATCTCCTCCCGGTCTTCAACGCGCAGAACTGCCTCGCGTGCCACGCCCCGGACAACCGCGAGAACGCGCGACAGCTCTTCGTCTTCGAGCTCCCCGCGCAGGCGCTGGCCATCCGCGCACCGCTCGCCGCGGTCATGATCGAAGAGTCCGATGGCCCGCCGGAATCCACCGGCTGCACCGTCGCCTCGCTGCGCACGTTGCCGAATGCGCAATCGATCACCGACGCCGCGATGCGGTTTCTCGAGGAGGGCGACGGCGCAACCGAGTACGAATGGATCCGCCTCATCCGGCCCGGCGAGGAGGACGTCCCCCGCATCGCGCCCTGACCCCGCTGTCTAAGGCGTCGGGGTGGCCGCCTTGTGCTCACGCTCGAACGACATCGCGCGATCAGCGTGCCGCTCGAACTCCTTCGCAAGCCTCAACAGCTCCGCCAGCTCGTGCGGGTCCTGCACGCCCTCCTTCTCCCCGGCGATCGGATCCCCCGGCGGCATGTAGTTCTCCTCGAACGTCGCGACGATCGTCCGCCGCATCACCAGCGATTGGTTCGGATAGTTCAGCAGCAGTAGATCGTTGAGTTTGCTGCGGTTGTCCGGCTGGTGGCACGTCATGCAGTTCTGCGCACGAAACTTTTCCTCCAGCGCGCGATAGCTCGCCTCCAGCGGCCCGACGTGCGGGTTCTCCTTGGAGAACAGGTAGTCGAACAGCGCCACCCGCGGCTGCGGCTCGCCGTTCGCATCCGTCCACGACCACTTCGCATCCCACGGCCTGCGGATGAGTCTGAGCGACTCCGGCGGCGGCGATTTGCGCATCGCCGCCAGCAACCGCCCGCGCTCAAACACCATCAGAACGCGCTGCGAGTTCATGTACGCCGTCCACTTGTTCGGCGAGTGCCAGAACGGGTACGGATACTCGCCCGGCGCAAGCCCACCCCGGAACTTCGCCTCCAGGTCCAGCACGGTAAAACGCCCCTCCTCTCGAACCTCGTACACCCCCGTGAACATGAATGTCGAGAGGTAGAGCTTCGCCCACACCATCGGGTCAAACTCGGTGAGCTGGAAGTGGTCCAGCGGGCTCTCCCGCGTCAGTCGATAGTTCGCCGGGTCATACCCCTGCTCCGGGTGGAACCCGCCCCACAGCACTTTCCCGTCGGCCGCGTTGACGAGTTCGTCACACGCCGCCAGCTCCTCAGCCGCGGCGTCCCTCGCAGCCGCATCCGCCGGATCAGCGACCGGGCTCGCCGCCACGATCTTCTTCGCGATGCGGTCCGCCAGCACGCGCGTGGGCGACCGCTCCAGCACCATCGGCCCGGTTACACCCGGCTGCGGGCTCGGCGTCGCCGCCTTGTCAGCGCGCTCCGTCACCGGCTGCACCCCGAGCCCGGCCGCAACGACCGCCGCGCCCGCAACCGCCGCCAGTGCAACGACTCGCTTCAACATGTTCGGCTCTCCAATGAACAGGGGCCCCGGTCTCCCGGAGCCCCTGCAGAATCGTACTCAGCATCCGTCCGAGATCAGTTGCACTCGGTGAAGTAGTAGGTCACGTAGATGTTGAAGTCGGTGAAGTCCACGACGCTGTCGCTGTTCATGTCCGCGGCCGCATCGCCACGGAAGAACGCCTCGGCGTACTGCGTCGCGTCCGCACCGTTCACAATGCCGTCGCGGTTGAAGTCACCCGGGCAGCTCAGCGGCCGCAGAATGTCGCGGTACACCTTGTTCCCCAGCAGCGTGCCCGACGAGAAACCGATGTCCGCATCGAACCGAAAGTGCACGCCGAGGTACACGCGGCTCAACCCGTTCTCTCGCGCCGCCTCGGTGAACGACGTGAACGTCCGCGTGACGTCGCTGACGATCGGCTCGTCCGTGCCCGCCGTGAACGTGATGTTGTCCGTGCCGAAGAAGTTCCGCATCACCGCCGCGTGCGCCGCGCCGAATGTTGCGTGACCGGAGGTGTACGCCGGGAACGGCGGGCTGAACTCAAGCAGCGGAAGCCAGTTCGCGCCCTTCGTGGTACGGGCGTTATTGTCCGTATCCGCCTCGCGGACAGCCGAGATCGGCCGCCACAGGTCGATGTCCGTGCCGTACTTCATGTCCCATGCCACCAGCCCCGCGTCCGCCATGCAGATGGCGACCAGGGCGAACAGCCGCGCCTTCCCGTCAAGGTTCACGCCCTGGTCGTTCGCGACGGCCTGTGTGATGTGCAGCAGCTGCCCCGGCGGCTTATACGTGCCGTCGCGGTCGTTCGCCCAGAACCACGCGATCTCGGTCTGCTCCGGCGTCCGAACCTGGCTGTTGCGGCGGCCGAGCTTCTTCACCTCGTTGAGCTGCTTCGCGTAGCCGCGAGACTTCAGCAGCCCCTGCACACGGCGGAAGCCCAGCGGGCCCGTCGGACGGAACTCGTCGCCCGTCGCCATCGTCCACGGCTGCGTTGTGCCCCAGCCCGGGTTGAACGGCGGCTGCGTGAAATCCGGCGCGGTCGGCTTGTACGCGCCCGGGATGTCCATGTACTCGTACTCGGGCTCCGAGTCGGTCTGGTCATCCGCACGCGCCGCGAGGATCTGGTCCGCCGCGGCCTCGCCGATGATGATGCCGTTCAGCTTCCGCGCATTGTTCGGGAACCCGGCGAGCTGCTCCTCGTACTCCGCGAGGTACACCGCGGCGCGATCCGGGTACAGCGTGCTGAGCACCTTGTGCGCAGCCGCCGCGACCGCGACCTGCTTGTTCGCCGGCCCCGGCGAGTCCACATAATCGATGTACGGCTCGTGCGTCCTCGCGATCGAGTTCACCGCGTCATAGATCGCGGCGTACATGATCGCGCCATTGCGGGCGATCGGGCACGGGGGCCCGCCGACCACGCGGATCGTGTCGAGCCATTGCTCGGTCCAATCGTCGATCACATCCGCTTGCACAGAGCCTGCAACCCCGGCCATTACGGCCGCCGCCATGACAACACGCTTCAGACCCATTGCTGCTCCCGTCCCCTCCCTGGTGGCGGGCCTTCCGAATCCGCGTCCAATCGCGGGCTCGCAACGCCCATCGTGCGTACTTCCTGCGGTGCACCCGTGGCGACCAGTGTGTAGAAAGTACCCGAACCAAGTGCCTTTGCCAACCCCCAAACCGATAAAAGCTCGGCGGAAACCCCGGAATGAGCGTTCCTTCAGCTTCCGTCCCCAGGCCCGGATTTCCCTAAGTTCACACGTCAAACATTGAAATACTTCGCCGCCGGGTGGTGAACGACGATCGCGCTCGTGCTCTGCTCCGGGTCGATCTGCCAGTTCTCCGTCAGCTCGCAACCGATGCGCCCCGGCTCGATCAGCCGGAACAGCTTCTCCTGGTCCGACATGTCCGGGCACGCCGGGTAGCCGAAGCTGTACCGCGAGCCGCGGTACTTCTGCGTGAACAGCTCCTTCACCCGCGGCGAGTCGTCCCCGGCGATCCCAAGCTCCTGCCGGATCCGCTTGTGCCACATCTCTGCCAGAGCCTCCGCCGTCTCGACACCCATCCCGTGCATGTACAGGTACTCGGTGTAGTCGTTCTTCGCGAACAGCTCGCGGCAGACCTCGCTCACCCGCCGCCCCATCGTCACGCAGTGGAACGCCACGACATCCGTCCGTCCGGCATCGACCGGCACGAAGAAGTCCGAGATGCACAGCCGTTGCCGATCCGGCTGCCTCGGGAACGTGAACCGCTCGAGTGCCCTCTTCCCCGGCGCGGCCGGGTCCCACACGATCAGGTCGTCCCCCTCGCTGTTGCACGGGAAGTACCCGTACACCACCGCCGGCTTCAGGATCCCCTCATCGCGGCACTGCTTCTTCAACCGCTCGAACACCGGCAGCACCTTGTCCTCGACGAGCGCGTCGTAGTCCGCCTCGCTCATCGCCCCCTTCTTCATCTGCCACTGCCCGCGGAACAGCGCGGTCGTGTTGATGAACGGGTACACCTGATCGAGCGCGACATCGGTCACCACACGCGACCCGAAGAACGGCGCGGCCGGAATCTCCTTCTCGCCGAGCACGGGCGTCATCGATTTTCCCCCACCACCACCCGCGCGCCGCGCGTGCGC
>JAEYNG010000369.1 GCA_023412695.1 Planctomycetota bacterium
CCACGTGCACGGTCACGCTGCAGGCGGCGTGCACGGGCGGGGCGGTCTGGCAGGGCGCGGGGACGACCTGCGGCTCGGTGGGGAACCCGACGACGTGCTGCCGCGCGAACTTCGACGGCGTCGGCGGCGTCGCCGTCCCGGACATCTTCGCGTTTCTGTCGGCGTGGTTTGCCGGGAGCCCGTCGGCCAACATCGACGGCGTCGGCGGAGTTGCGGTGCCCGACATCTTCGCGTTCCTGTCGCTGTGGTTCGCGGGGTGCCCGTAAGGCGAGCCGGTGCATCGCTTCGGCGCGGCGCCACCGCTCCGCATAGCCTCTGCCCATGCCGCCCGAAGGCCCAACGCCGCCAGCCACGCCTGCATCGCCGGATGCCCCGCCCAGGCGGTCCATCCTCGCGAGCGGCGTCGCGCTATTGAAGCGGCTCGGGCCCGCGGGTGCGTTGGGGATCGCCTGGACAGCGATGCCACCGCTCGCCGGGTTCGCGCTGCTGTGGCAGGTTGAAGCGGTCTCGGTGTGGCTCCGCTCCCACGACGGGCTCGGGCTGGTCATCTACATCGGCGCGTTCATCATCCTCGCGGGGCTGGGCCTGCTCCCGACGTACGCCCAGGCGATCGCGGGCGGGTGGTGCTTCGGGATGCTTGTCGGCGTGCCGGCCGCGCTGACGGGCTTCGTCGGCGCGTCGGTCGTCGGCTACTTTGTTGCCCGCACCGTCTCGCGCCACCGCGTGGAGGACGTGATCAACTCCAACCCCAAGTCCCGCGCGGTGCGCGACGCGCTGATCGGCCAGGGCTTCCTGAAGACGCTGGGCACGGTCGCGCTGCTGCGCCTCCCGCCGAACTCGCCGTTCGCGCTCACCAACCTCGTCATGGCGAGCGCGGGCGTCCGCCTCGCCCCGTTCGCGATCGGAACGCTCATCGGCATGGCCCCGCGGACGGCGCTCGCCGTGTACCTTGGCTCGGGCCTGCAAACGCTGACCCGCGAGACACTCAGCCCCAGCGCTGCGCCCAAATGGGTCTACATCGGCGGCATCGCCCTGACCCTGCTCGTGGTGATCATCATCGGTCACATCGCCAACAAGGCGGTCGCACGCGTGACCGCCCGCTCGGCCGGCGCAGACCCTTCCTCGCCCTGAGTGCCCAGCTTCTCTCTCTTTACACGCCCTTGAACAGGCCGGCGTATGTCCGGCAGTCGTTGCGCGCAACTCCTGCAATGACTGAAACCTACACTCCCCCGATCCCTACACCCTCGTCACCGCTCACCGCCGGCGACGGTCCTGGGTTGGGGTGGAATCAGCGGGTGGGCGGGTGGCGTGAGTTCGGAGGTACTGCATGATCATGTCGCGTTCCCTGGCCTTACCCATCAGCCTTCTTGCCGCCGCGTCGGCGGCCTTTGCCCAACCGGACGATCCGGCGATGGAGCAGGCCGACCCGGCCGCCGCGAAGCCGGCCGAGACGGCGCTGATCCCGCGCGAGGTGCTGTTCGGCAACCCGGTCCGTGCGCAGGCCCGCATCTCCCCCGATGGCCGGCGGATCGCCTACCTCGCCCCGGTGGACGGGGTGATGAATATCTTCGTCGGCCCGGCCGACGATCTCGACGCCGCGAAGCCGGTGACCGCGGACAAGAACCGCGGCATCCGCAGCTACTCCTGGGCGTACACCAACGAGCACATCCTCTACGTGCAGGACAAGGACGGCGACGAGAACTGGAAGGTGTACTCGCTCGACCTCGCCGCGGGCGGCCCGGCGCGCGACCTGACGCCGATCGACGAGATCATCGGCCCCGACGGCAAGCCGATCATGCTGCCCACCGGCGAGAAGATGCGCCCGACCGCGCAGCTCCAGGAAGTCAGCCACAAGATCCCCGACGAGGTGCTCATCGGCCTGAACAGCCGCGATCCGCGGCACCACGACATCCACCGCGTCAACATCCGCACCGGCGAGATGAAGCTCGTCGCGCAGAATGATGGCTACCTCGGGATGGTCACCGACGAAGACTACAACGTGCGCTTCGCGATCAAGCCCGCAGCCGACGGCAGCATGTCCTTCATGCGGGCGGTTGACGGCGGCAAGAGCTTCGAGCCGTTCCAGGAGATCCCGGCGGAGGACGTCGACAACTTCAGCCCGCTGTTCTTCGATCCGTCCGGCAAGATCCTGTACGTGCGGGACGCCCGCGGCCGCGACACGTCCGCGATCTTCGCAATGGACACGAAGACCGGCCTCAAGCAGCTCATCGCGTCGAAGGACAACAGCGATGCCGGTTCGCTGCTCGTCCACCCGACGGAGAACCGCATCCAGGCGGTCGAGTTCGACTACGACAAGCCGAAGTGGACGCTCTTGGGTTACGAGGTCGCGAAGGACTTCGAGTACCTGAAGTCGATCGACGTCGAATCGGCGATGACGGTCACCAGCCGGACTTTGGACGACCGATTCTGGACTGTCGCGTTCATCCCCGACAACGGCTCGCCCGCGGTCTACCTCTATGACCGCGGCAGCTCGGGTGGGAAGAAGTCCCACAAGCTGCTCTTCAAGACCCAGCCCGCCCTGAGCAACTATGGGCTCGCAAAGATGGAGCCGGTCGTCATCGACGCGCGCGACGGGCTGAAGCTCGTTTCGTATCTGACTGTCCCGCCCCAGAGCGACACCGATGGCGATGGCCGGCCCGACAAGGCCGTCCCGCTGGTCCTCGATGTCCACGGGGGCCCCACCGCGCGTGATCACTGGGGCTACAACCCCGAGCACCAATGGCTGGCGAACCGCGGCTACGCGGTGCTGAGTGTGAACTACCGCGGGTCCGACGGCTTCGGCAAGAAGTTCATCGCCGCGGGCAACATGGAGTGGGCGGGGAAGATGCACGACGACCTGATCGACGCCGTGAACTGGGCGATCGATCAGAAGATCGCCGACCCCGCGAAGGTCGCCATCTACGGCGGCTCCTATGGCGGGTACGCGACGCTCGTCGGCCTGACGTTCACCCCCGATGTCTTCTGCTGCGGCGTCGATATCGTCGGCCCGTCGAACCTCGAGACGCTGCTCAACTCGATCCCGCCGTACTGGGGCCCGTACCTCGACGTGCTCGTCCGCAAGACCGGCGACCACCGCACCGAGGAGGGCCGCGCCTTCCTGAAGTCGCGCTCGCCGATCACGTATGTTGACCGGATCAAGAAGCCGCTGCTCATCGCCCAGGGCAAGCACGACCCGCGCGTGAAGCAGGCCGAGAGCGATCAGATCGTCCAGAGGATGGAAGAGAAGAAGATCCCGGTGACGTATGTCCTGTACCCGGACGAGGGCCACGGCTTTGCGCGGCCGCAGAACCGCATGTCCTTCTACGCCATCGCCGAGCACTTCCTCGCGACCAACCTCGGCGGACGCACCGAGGCCTACGGCGACGACTTCAACGGCTCCTCCGTCACGGTTCCGGCCGGCGCGGACCTCGTGCCGGGCTTGAAGGAAGCGGTCGAGTCGAAGGCAGAATGACCGAGCAACCACTTTGAACCCCCGCGGGCCCGGCCGACGCCGGGCCCGTTTTCATTTCCGCATCGTGTACGATGAAGGCATGCCCAAGGCGTCCGCCATCACGCTCGACGATGTCCGCAAGGTCGCGAAGCTCGCGCGTCTCTCCCCAAGCGACGAACAGCTCCAGCGGTACCAGGGCGAACTCAGTGCGATCTTGGCGTATGTTCAGCGGCTGCAGGAGCTTGACCTCTCGGGCGTCGAGCCGCTGGCCAACCCGGTCGAGGAAACCAACCGGTTGCGGGCGGACGAGCCCCACGCCGGCCTCCCGCAGTCCACGCTTGTGGGGATTGCCCCCAAGGCGACGGAAGGGCTTGTGCGGGTCCCCCGAATCCTGGGCGGTGACGAATCCTGAAATCTGGCAAGATCGCCCAATTTGAGCGATCATGACGGCATTGCGCCACCAACTGCGGCGAACCGTCAACCAGTCGGCGGCATAGGAAGTGCCGACCCGTCATACCCGACCACTTTATCCAATCAAAATGCGAACTTTTTAACCGAAGTTGCTTGCTCCTGTCGCCGCTTTCGGTATGATTTCACTGCCTTGGTCTTTCTCGGGAGGGGAACTTGTCCATGCTCGATTCGGCTTCATCCATCACCAGCACATCGCACACTGCGCCGAGCGTTGAATCCGGCGCACACGAGCCCGATCCGGAGCCCGACAGTCGAGTGGAGATCCTCGACTCGGACCGGCTGCTTTCCGATGCCCAGCGTCGATGGCTTGAAACAACCGCCGCGCAAGCTCTAACCGCAACCGGCGCTGCGGGCGAGGTTCGCGCACGCATCGTCGCCGACGAGGCGATGGCCGCGGCCCACCTGAAGTACTCCAACATCCCCGGCACCACCGACGTGCTGACGTTCGACCTGCGCGACGACGACTCGGACGCGCTCGACGTTGACCTCTGGGTCTGCGTGGACGAGGCCCGCCGACAGGCCGCCGACCGCGGCCACACCGTCGAGCGGGAACTCCTTCTCTACATCCTGCATGGCATCCTGCACTGCCTGGGCTATGACGATCACTCGGAGGAAGACCATCGGGCGATGCACGCGGAGGAGGATCGGATCCTCACCGCAATTGGGGTCGGGATCACCTATGGCTCCACGGCGGAGGGCGCGGAATGACCGCCGTCCTCATCGCCATCGTGCTCTTTGTGACCGGCGCGATCCTGAGCGCGCTCTACGCGTCGCTGTCTGACCTCGTGCGCACGACGCTCGAGGAGATGGCCGAGGCGTCGCCGAGCCGTTCTCGCAAGGCGGCGGTCAAGGCCATCCTCGACGACGTCGCGGGCCATGCCCGCGCCGTAGCGATCATGCGCACGCCGTTCAACCTCGGCGGGGCGATCAGCCTCGTATTCGTCGCCGCGGCGATTCGAACCGGCCTCTCGCCGACGTGGATCGACGCGATCATCGGCGGGGCGTTCGCCGCCGCGCTGCTCTGGGTCTTCGGCGTCATCATCCCCGAGGCGGTCTCCCGTCACGCGGGCGAGCGATTCGTGTTCGCAACCTCTCGGCTCGTGCGCGCGGTCCACGCAGTCGCCGCCCCGCTGCACCCCGTCGCCCACCTGTTCGACTCGGCGCTCCGCTCGCTCTCCGGCAGCCGGCCGGAAGACGCCGCGGATCAGGTAGAGGCCGAAGTGCTCTCCGCGCTCGACGAGGCCGAGCGCGAGGGCGGGGTGGACGAGAAAGAGCGCGACATGATCGAAGCGGTCATGAACTTCAAGGATTTGACCGTCGAGCAGATCATGACCCCCCGGAACGAGATCGAGGCGCTCGAGCTCACGAGCAACCTCGGCGTCGTCGCGGCATTCGTGCGAAAGGCACGGCACTCGCGCATCCCCGTGTAC
>JAEYNG010000452.1 GCA_023412695.1 Planctomycetota bacterium
GCGTGCTGCGTCACGTGCCCGAGCCCTGCAGCCGCTGTCAGACGGCCAGGGAACAGGCAGCCACAGCCGCGGCACGGGCCGGGGCTGCTTTCACTTTGATTTGTCCGCACCTCGCCCCGCCGCGGAATGTATAACCACTCCGCCCCGCGCAACGACCGCCGTTTTCATGTGAGCAGCTTTTTGTTTCGCTAAACTTGCGGCTAACGCGAGGCACGGGCCGAACGGCGATCGCCGCGGGCACGGTGAGGCACGGGTCACGATCGAACCCCTTTCTTCATCGGGACTGCGAATGTCGGCGGAATGCCCACCAGTTTCGGGTGGATCCAAGTCCCCATCGTAAGGAGAAGGCAGGAATGAGCAGGAAGCACGTTTGGCGGACGATGTCCGCGGCGGCGATGCTGGCGTTGAGCGCCGGCGCACTCGCCCAAGAGGGTGGTCAGGGCGAGCGGCCGGGTGGCGGCGAGCGTCCCAAGCCGGAGTTCCCGCCATTCAGCGAGGTCTCCAAGGACTACGAGAAGATCGTTTCGACGGCGGACAACTCCGACGGCCTGTACACCATCTGGCGTCGCGAGAAGGACGGCCAGCTGCTCGCGGAGCTGCCGCGGGGCTTTGCGAACCAGAAGCACTTTATCGCGATGACCGTGGCCGGCGGCGACATCTGGGCCGGGCTGCAGGGTGGCGATGGGGTGTTCTACTGGAAGCGGTACGACAAGACCCTGGCGATGATCGCGCCGAACTTCAGCACCCGGACGACGGGCGATGAGGAGTCGAAGGCCGGCGTGAGCCAGCAGTTCACCGACTCGGTGATGCTGGACCTGCCGATCGTGACGATGGGGCCGTCGGGCCAGCCGGTGATCGATCTTGATGCACTGCTCGTGGGACAGGCGGCGAAGTTCTTCGACCGCCAGGCGATGGGGGCGAACCCGCGTCTGGCGACGATCAAGGCTGTGAAGGCGTTCCCGGAGAACGTGGAGGTCACGTTCGAGATGCCCGTGGCGGGCGGCCAGCTCCGCACGTTCCACTACTCGATCAGCAGGCTGCCGGAGAACACCGGCTATAAGCCTCGTGAGGCGGACGAGCGGGTGGGCTACTTCACGACCAGCTACCGCGACCTGGGCAAGTACCGCGACGACCAGAAGTGGGTGCGGTACATCAACCGCTGGAACCTTGAGAAGCGCGAGCCGAACCTGCGCCTGAGCCCGCCGAAGAAGCCCATCGTCTTCTACGTCGAGCACACCGTGCCCGTCCGCTACCGCCGCTACGTGCGTGAGGGCATCGAGTACTGGAACAAGGCCTTCGAGAAGTGCGGCATCCTGAACGCGATCGAGGTCGAGTATCAGGACAAGGCGACCAATGCGCACATGGACAAGTCCCCAGAGGACACGCGCTACAACTTCATCCGCTGGCTGTCCAACGACATGGGCACGGCGATCGGCCCCAGCCGCACCGATCCGCGGACGGGCCAGATCCTCGATGCCGACGTCGTGCTGACCGACGGCTGGATCCGCCACTTCTGGTTCCAGGCCAACCAGCTTCTCCCGGAGATGGCGATGCAGGGCCTGAGCCCCGAGACCCTCGCCTTCCTCGACCGCAATCCCGAATGGGACCCGCGCATCCGCCTGGCCGACCCCGGCGACCGGGACTACCTCCTGGCGATGAGAGCCAACCGCGGCGTCGTCCGCTACGGCGGGCACCCCGCCGGCAACGTTGACGCGACGCTGTACGGCGACGACGAGTTCGACGGGCTCGTCGGCCGCACGAGCCAGTTCAACGGGATGTGCCTGGCCGCGCGCGGCAAGGCGTTCGACATGGCGTCGATGCGGATGTTCCTTGAGCTCGAGGAGCTGACGGAGGAGGGCCTGGTCGACGAGCCCGAGACCGGCGGCGACGGGGACAAGAAGGACGAGAAGAAGGATGACAAGCCCAAGAAGGATCCGGCCGAGCTGATCGACGGGATCCCCGAGTGGTTCGTCGGCCCGATGCTCGCGGACCTCGTCGCGCACGAGGTCGGCCACACCCTGGGCCTGCGGCACAACTTCAAGGCCTCGTCCATCTACAAGCTCAGCGACATCAACTCCGATGCGGTCAAGGGGAAGAAGCCCTTCACCGGCTCGGTGATGGACTACACCCCGGTCAACATCAACCGCGAGTCCGGCCCGGTGCAGGGCGACTGGACGATGATCGACATCGGGCCGTACGACTTCTGGGTGATCGAGTACGGCTACGGCAGCGACCCGAAGAAGGCGCTGGCCCGCGTGTCTGAGCCCGAGCTGGCCTTCCTCACCGACGAGGACGTCGGCGGCCCGGACCCGCTCGCCCGCACGTACGACTTCTCCGCGGACCCGCTCGACTTTGCCAACAACCAGATGCGGCTGGTGAAGTACTACCGCGACCGGCTGCTCAACAAGTTTGTCAAGGACGGCGAGAGCTGGTCCAAGGCTCGCCGCGGCTACAACCTGACGCTCAACCAGCAGCTTCAGGCGATGAACATGATGTCGGCGTGGGTGGGCGGCGCGCACGTCACCCGCGACCGCAAGGGCGACCCCAACGGCCGCGCGCCGATCCAGGTCATCCCGGCGCAGACCCAGCGGGCGGCGCTGAAGTTCGTCATCGACAACTCCTTCAACGATGATGCCTTCGGTCTCACCCCCGAGATGCTGAAGTTCATGACGGTCGACAAGTGGTGGGACGACGGCGGCCGCGCCGAGATCATGGAGGACGCGACGTGGGCGGTGCACGACCGGATCCTCGGCGTGCAGGCCTCGGCCATCACGCTCCTCATGAACCCGACCACGCTCAAGCGCGTCTACGACAACGAGTTCCGGGTCCCGGCGGACCAGGACATGCTGACGCTCCCCGAGCTCATGAACACCGTTACCGGCGCGATCTGGACCGAGATCGAGTCGGTGCCGTCGAGCTCGTACTCCAACCGCAAGCCGTTCGTCTCGAGCCTGCGCCGGAACCTGCAGCGTGAGCACCTCGAGCGGCTGATCGACCTCTCCATGCCCGGCACCGTCCGCGGCGCGGCGGGCAAGCCGATCTCCAACCTCGCGACCGCCAAGCTGCGTGACATCCGCGAGCGCATCAAGCGCATCATGGACTCCGACGCCGCGGGCCGCGTGGACGACTACACCAAGGCGCACCTTGCCGAGGCGGGTCTGCGGATCGACAAGGTCCTCGACGCGTCGTACATCTACAACGCCAATCGCATCGGCGGCGGCTCCTCGCCGTTCATGTTCTTCGGCCAGCCCGCCCCGGCCGCGGCCCCGACGGACCAGGCGCCCGGCATCGGGGGCGACCCGGCGTTCTACGACAGCCAGTCCGAGTTCCCGGCCCGCTGATCGCGGCCGCGTAACAGGATCGAAATTCACGAAGGCCCCGGACGCGATGTCCGGGGCCTTTTTCGTTGCTTCGGTTGCGCGACGTCAGGGTCGTCGGGCCGCGATGTCGAGGCTGGTGATGTAGTCGCCGGGCTTGGCGCCCTGGGGCAGGGCGTCGATGATCTTGCGGTACAGCGGGTCCTGCCAGTCGGTCATGGCGTCGATGTAGCTGGGCTTGGGGGTGAGGACGATGTCGGCGAGACCGGCGGCGGTCATCTGGGCACGGGTCTCTTCGACGAGCACCGCGCCGGCGATGCAACCGATGAGCGCCTCGACGTCGGCCTTCACGGATTCGGGGAGCGGGCGGAGCAGCGCGAGATCCGACACGGCGACGCGGCCGCCTTGCTTGAGCACGCGGGCGATCTCCTTCCAGACGCGGGGCTTGTCGGGAGAGAGGTTGAGAACGCAGTTGCTGATGACGACGTCGGCGGTTGCGTCGGCGACGGGGATGTTCTCGATCTCGCCGAGGCGGAACTCGACGTTGCTAAGCCCGGACTGCGCGGTGTAGGCGGCGATGTTGCACCGCGCCTTGCTGAGCATGTCGGGCGTCATGTCGACGCCGATGACGCGGCCGGCCGCGCCGACCTTCGGGCCGGCGACGAAGCAGTCGAACCCGCCGCCGGAGCCGAGGTCGATGACGACCTCGCCGGGCTTGAGCGCGGCGATCGCGGTGGGGTTGCCGCAGGAGAGGCCCATGTTCGCGGTCTCGGGGGTCGCGGCGAGGTCGGCCTGGGAATAGCCGATCGCGGCGGCGAGCTGCTCGGGCGAGAAAGTCGCGGGGCCGCAGCAGCCGCCACCTGCTCGCTCTGCGCCGGCGGACGTCGCGGCGGCCGCGGGCGCGGCGGACGAACTGCCGCAGCACCCCGTTGACGATTTGGGCTTCGGGGCGGCGGTGGAAGTAGAGCAGCAGCCCGTGGACTGTGACGATTCGCTCGCGGCGTTCCACCCGCCGGAGCGGGCGATCTGGCCGTAGCCTTCGCGCACTTTCTCACGCATGGCGTCGGCCGCGGCCTCGTCGGGCGATGTTTGGGCGGCGATCGCGGCGGCGTTTCGAACGGCTTCGCCGCCGCAGCAGCTCGGGCCGCAACCGCAGGAGGCGGGTTCGTTCGTGGCGTTGGTGGTCTGCGTGTTGATGG
>JAEYNG010000455.1 GCA_023412695.1 Planctomycetota bacterium
TCCTTGGGCAGCTCGGGGTGCTGCTTCATCGCGAGCTTGGAGTAATAGTCGCAGACGGCCGCGCCCATGCCGCGGGAGCCGGAGTGCGACAGCAGCGCGAGGTACTGCCCGGCGGGGAGGTTGAACCGCCAGCCGGAGCCGAAGCCGCTATCGGCCTCCGCCGCCGCATTCCCCCGGCGCGCGAGATCCTCGTCGGTGATCATCAGCACGCCGAACTCGACGAAGTGATTGCCCGATCCGCTCGTGCCGAGCTGCGCCCAGGCCCTGTCCTTGTTCTGGGCGGTGATGTTGGAGACGCGCCAGTCGCTGTCGAGGACCGGGTGCTCGCGCTTGCGATGGAACGCCGCGCCGACGCCGAAACGTGTCTCCCTCTCGATCGCGCTCTCGAGCTTGGCTCGCTCGTGGTCGCTCTCGAGCATCGACGGGGGCAGGTCGAGCACGCTCAATCGCATGCGGCAGGCGATGTCCACGCCGACGGCGTAGGGCACGACCGCGTTTCGTGTCGCGAGCACGCCACCGATGGGCAGGCCATAGCCGACGTGGGCGTCTGGCATGAGCGCCCCGGCCGCGGCGACCGGGAGGCGGCACGCGCGGGCCATCTGATTCACCGACTCGGGCTCGAGGTCGATGCCCCAGCTCTTCCACGGCGCGGGCTGATCGCGCTCGACGAAGCGCACGGGCGGCTTCTCGGCGAGCTCCGCGGCGAGGCGGTCGAACACCGGGTCCTGCAGGTAGCCCGACGGGTTCTCAATCACGCCGGAAATCGCGGCACGGATGGCGTCGCGGTCGAGGCCGGACTCGGCGGCGCGTGCGCACGCGCGTACAGCGAGGCGCAGGGCTTCGCCGCCAGGGATTCCGAGGTTGGCCAGTTCGCGCGCCTTCATCGTCGATCTCCACGAGGACGATCGACGTTAGGCGGGCGGGTCGTCCGGCGTCACTCGACGCCCTGGGCCTCCATAGCCTTGTCCACGAAGCCCGCGAGCTTGCGTGCACGCACGGGGTGCTGGAGCTTGCGGATGGCCTTGGCCTCCACCTGGCGGACGCGCTCTCGCGTAACCTTGAAGATGCGGCCGACTTCTTCGAGGGTGTAGGTGTACCCGTCGCCGATGCCGTAGCGGAGCTTGATGATCTCGCGCTCGCGGTAGGTGAGGCTCTTGAGCACGTGCTCGATGCGCTGGCGGAGCATGTCCTGCCCGGCGGTGTCGCTGGGCGGGCGCTGACCCTCGTCCTCGATGAAATCGCCGAAGTACGAGTCCTCGCTCTCGCCGACCGGCCGGTCGAGGGAGACGGGGTGACGCGAGATCTTCATCACGCGCCGGGTTTCGCTGACGCTCAGTCCCGCGCGCTCGGCGAGTTCCTCCATCGTCGGCTCGCGGCCGGTCTCCTGCAGCATCGCCTTCTGGATGCCGCGGATCTTGCCGATCGGCTCGATCATGTGCACGGGGATGCGGATGGTGCGTGCGTGGTCGGCGATGGCGCGGGTGATGGCCTGGCGGATCCACCACGTGGCGTAGGTGCTGAACTTGTAGCCGCGCTTGTACTCGTACTTGTCGACGGCGCGCATCAGGCCGGTGTTGCCCTCCTGGATCACGTCGAGGAATGGCAGGCCGCGGTTGCGGTACTTCTTGGCGATCGACACGACGAGGCGGAGGTTGCCGCCCGAGAGATCGCGCTTGGCCTGCTCGTACTCCCAGAAGACGGCGTCGATGTCGCGGACGCGGCGGCAGAGGTCGGCGGGCTCCTCGAGCACGAGGGAGCGCAGGCCGGCGAGCTCTTCCTTCAGGACCTCGATGTCCTCGGCGTCGTAGCGCCGGGGGGACTTCTCGGCCTTCTTCAGCTCGGCCTCGACCTCGGCCATCTTCTTGGCGATGCTGCGCAGCTTGCGCATGAGCGGGATGATGCGGCCGGTGCGGAGGCTGAGCTCCTCGGTGAGCGCGGCCATCTTGCGGCGGCGCGTGCCCATGCGCTCGATGATCTCCACGGCCTCGTCGCTGGAGCGATCGAGGGTCTGCAGCCGCTCCCAGTCCGCCTTGTTCATCTCGAGCAGGCGGTCGAGGGTCTTGAGGTTGTAGGGGATCCGCTTCGTGATGCGGTCCTTGGCGTTGTCCTCGGCGGTCGAGATGCGCATCGTGCGGTCGAACGGGAGTTCGCCCGACTGCACCTGGCGGAGCAGGGCGACGGCCTGGTGGACGAGGTAGTCGGACTCGAGACAGCGTCGGCGGAAGATCATCCGCGTCGTCTCGATCTTCTTGGCGAGGCGGATCTCCTCCTCGCGCGTGAGGAGGGGGATCGAGCCCATCTGCGACAGGTACATGCGGATCGGGTCGTCGATCCGCTTGTTGCCCTCGGCGGCGAGGGCCTCCTGCAGGTCACGCTGCAGGGTCTCGTCGTCGATCTCCTCTTCCTCTGCGCCGGCCTCGCCCTTGGCGGCGGGGGAGGCTGGGGGTGCGCTCCAGTTGGGGGGCAGGGCCCGATCGCCGCCGGCGACGGTCATGGCGCGGGTGGCCTTGGTCAGCCCCGACGCGGCGACGGCCTGCTCGCCGCCCTTCTTCTTCGAGTCGCGCCAGCAGCGCGCCCGGTATTCCATCTCATCGATCAACTCGACGCCCTTGGCGTCGATCAGGACCAGCAGCTCGTGCAGCCGGTCCGGGTCCACCCACTCGTCCGGCAGTGTGTTGTTCAGCTCCTCGTACGAAAGCCAGCCCCGCTGGCAGCTCACATCGACCAGATGCTCGATACACGGATGAAGACCTTGCACCACGATTGCCTCCTGCACGCCGCTTGCCTCCGCGGCAGCCCGCAAGTTCGCCGGCGACACGTCCTCGAGACGTGGAGTGCACGCAGCCGGCATCCTGATCCCATTGTGTACGAATCTTCGCGGGACACCATGACTGTCCCGCGTTGTATGAAGCTAAATCACGAATCCAACTCTGCAACCAGTTTCAAAACTCTTCTGACCGAGGCCCGAACCAGTGCCGTTCAACCCGACGGCCGCGGCAGACGGGTCGTGTCGTGCCCCAGTGTTGCACGCAACTCACGCTGACGCAGGACCGCCTGAATCCAGTCATCGTTTCCACTTTCTGTGTGGGCGGTGGGCGAGGTGCGCACCGTCCGCTGCAGCAATACCTCGCGCACGCGTTCGGCGAAGTGCTGCACCAGCCGCTCCGCGCTGCCCTCGGTGATGCGGTCGATCTCGGCGGCGAGCTGCGTGGCGTAGCGCTGGGCTTTGGCGTCTTCGAGCGTCGCGAGCACCGCGTTGAGCGTCGCCGGCTCCTCGTTGAGCCGGAGGTCGGCCATGGCCTCGGCCACGATCCGCGGGTGCGAACGCTCCTCGAACGACATCGGCGCGACGCACTCCCACTCCTCATCCTTCAGCCGCAGCCAGAGCGTGTGGTCGCATAGCAGACAGCCCAGCAGGTGCTCCTGCGCACTCATGCGCAGGACCTGCGGGCGCTGAGCTCCGGGTGCTTCATCGGAGGCCGCGGGCCTGCCGCGATGGCGTGCGACCTTCTGGGCGAGCGTCGTCGAGATCGTGGCCCAGTCCACTCCCGCGACCTGCGCGATGCGTTTGACGATCAGCTGGTACCGCACGGGCTCGACACTGGCGAGGCCGAGCATGACCAGTCGCGTGGTGAACTCGTCAACCAGTCGCGACCGGGCAGCGAGGCCCTGCCCATCGACGGCGCGGCGCATGCGGGCGAAGAGCAGGTCCAGCGGGTCGACGGCGGCGGCGAAGACCCGCTCGAGCACCTCGCGTCCGCCGTCACGCTTGAGCAGCTCGTCCGGGTCCTTCGCGTCCGTGTGGGGCTTGAGGGTGGCGATCTTCACGTCGATCGGCTCGGCGAAGAAGACCTCGACGGCTCGCTCGGCGGCCTTCATCCCGGCCTCGTCACCGTCGAACAGGAGGATGACCGTGTCGCACAGGCGGCGGAGCACGCGGGCGTTGCCGGGCGTGAGCGCGGTGCCAAGGGTCGCGACCGCGTTGCGAACGCCGGCCTGATGGCAGGCGATCGCGTCGGTGTACCCCTCCACCACCACCGCGACCCGGCTCGTGCGGATGGCCTGCGCCGCCTGATGCAAGGCGTAGAGCGTTGTGCTCTTGTCGAAGATGGGCGACTCGGCGGAGTTGAGGTATTTGGGATCGTCGTCATCGTTCAACCGCCGCGCACCGAAGCCGACGACGCGGCCGATCTGGTCGTGGATCGGGAACATCAGCCGGTTGCGGAAGGCGTCGTAGAAGCCGCCGCCGTCGCGGACCTTGAAGAGGCCCGCGGCACGGAACGCCGCGGAGTCGAGGCCCTTGCGCTGCACCGTCTGCACCAGCCCGTCCCAGCGGTCCGGCGAGGCGCCAAGGCCGAAGAGCTCGACCATCTCGGGGGAGATGCCGCGCTTCTCGATCATCTCGCGAGCCGCGCGGCCGTGCTCCTCATTGCGCAGGATCGCTTGGAAGAAGTCGCACGCGGCCTGGTTGGCGCCGAGCATCGCCGAGCGCGTGTTGCCGCCGCTATCGGTTTCGGTTGATGCCGCGCCGTGCGCGGGCCGCCAGGGCGTGAGCTTGATGCCCGCGCGGTCGGCCAGGTGCTGGAGCGCTTCGCGGAAGGACATCTTGTGATAGTCCATCACGAAGCGGAGCGCATCGCCGCCCGCGCCGCAGGAGAAGCAGTGGTAGATCTGCTTGTGCGGGACGACGGTCATCGACGGCTTGTGGTCGTTGTGGAACGGGCAGAGCCCGACGAACTCGCGGCCCTTGCTCCTGAGCGCGAGCTGCTCGCCGATCAAACGAACAATGTCCGTGGCCTCGAGGACCCGGCGCTTGTCGTCGTTGGAGTTGATCGAACGTGGGAAGGTTGACATGCTCAACGAACCAAGCACTTCGCTACACGCTGACGGCGACACAACACGGTGCGGACCACCAGCCCCCATCGAGCAACACACACTGTCCGAAGTTGCTTGGGTCTCACGATCACCGGCTCAAGATCCAAATCCGCGGCGCTGACGCCGACACCACTCCGAAACTCGTCGTGAGATCGGAGCCGAGCGGGTGTCGCGAGTCGGTCGCCCGGAGAGTGTGATCCCGTTGATGGTCGGCGCTGCGGCCGTATCTGGCCCGATGGATCCTGGGTTGGGCGACCTTCCCAGACTACAAAAAGGTAGCACGGCCGACGCAGTGGTCAACGCCGCCCAGCAAACTCCCGCACGTCGACCCATCTTCTCACGCAACGTCCGAAAGCTTCGTCCCCTATCGTTGGCGATGCGTCTGCAGGTCCAGTTCCGCGGCCGGGTCCAGGGCGTCGGCTTCCGCGCCACCGCCATCGACTGCGCGCGTGGGCTCGAGCTGACCGGCTTTGTCCAGAACCAGGCGGACGGCTCGGTCCTGCTCGAGGCGCAAGGCTCTAAGGCGGAAATCGATCGCCTGGTCGAGGAGCTCAACCATCGCATGGGACACCGCATCTCCCGCGTGGAGCAGATCGAGATCCCGGACCTGCCGGACGATGCGCCGTTCACCATCCGCCAATGAGTCTTCTCCCGCGGCTCCTCCTGAATACCCCGAATGCACCTGATCCTGTTCGACATCGACGCGACGCTTATCTCGACCAGCGGCGTTGGCATCCGGGCGATGGAGGAGGGCGGGCGAGAGGTCTTCGGCCCAGGGTTCAACTCGCGATCGGTCGAGTATGCCGGACGGCTCGACCCGCTCATCATCCGCGACCTGCTCGTGGCCAACGGCCTTGAGCCGAACGCCGTCAACGCCGCGATGCTGCGCGACGCGTACCGCCGGCACCTGGCGCTGAAGTTGCCGCAGACACCGACTGCCCGCGCGCTGCCCGGCGTCGCAGAGCTGATCGACTCAATCGAGACCCGCGGGAATGCGGCCCTCGGCCTGCTCACGGGCAACTTCAAGGACACCGGCTGCCTCAAGCTCCGCGCGTGCGGGATCGACCCGGACCGGTTCCCGATCTCGGCGTGGGGCGACGAGTCGCCGCATGACCCGCCCGACCGCTGCCACCTGCCGCCGGTCGCGCTTGCACGCTATCGGGAGCGTTTCGGACGCGAAGCCTCGACGCGGCACGCGGCGATTATCGGCGACACGCCGCACGACATTCGCTGCGCGCAAGCGAACGGTCTGCGCTCGCTCGGCGTGGCGACCGGGATGTACTCGGCCGAGCAACTGCGGCAGGCAGGAGCCGATTGCGTGGTGAGCGACCTGTCGCACACCGCGGGCCTGCTTGATTGGCTGCTGAGCGACGCTTGAACCGGGCGTTGGCCGCCGCGGCCGCCCTGCTTTTCAGGTCGAGAATGCGTGCAGCTGGCTGTTTCTGCAGCCGCCGCGTCTATCCAACCTATACTTATCCATCGCGATCGCTCTTGGACCTGTCGCAGCCCTCGTCCAAACGGCCCTCGCGCTCGTCCATGATGGCCGCCGGCGGGTTGCCGCCGAGACCGACGAGCGACGACCATTCCCCGGGCTGTACGCAGGGACAAAATGCAGAACGAGCACGCCGCTCGCCTCGAAACCGCCGTTTCACTTCCTTCGAGCGAGATTTCCCAGTTGGCTGGCTCCGAATCGGCAATCAGCCGGGCGGACCGGCGCCTCCGCATCATCAACCTCGGCGCAGTGCTCATCCCGCTCGCGGGGCTGACTATCGCGATGGTCCTGCTGTGGGGCGTCGCGTTCAGCTGGGTCTACCTGATGCTCATGGGGGCGTTCTCGCTCATCAGCGGGTTCGGCATCACCGTCGGCTATCACCGCCTGTGCACGCACAAGTCGTTCTCGACGCCCGCTTGGCTCCGCTACGCCTTCGCCGCCGCGGGGTCGATGGCCGTGCAGGGCCCGGTCATCGAGTGGTGCGGCGCACACCGCCGCCACCACCAACACTCGGACACCGAGGGCGACCCGCACTCGCCGCACATGGGCCCGGACGGCTCCTGGGGCGAAGGGTTCTTCGCCACGCTGCGCGGGGCGTACCACGCCCACGTGGGCTGGCTCTTCGCCGGTCATCAGCGGGGGCTGGGGCGATACACCAAGGACCTGCGCGAGGACCGCGCGATCGTCGCCGCGAACCGGCAGTTCCTCGCGTGGGTGCTCGCCGGGCTGGTCCTTCCGGCCGTGCTCGGCGGCGTGCTCACGCTCTCATGGACGGGCGTCCTGCTCGGTTTCATCTGGGGCGGGCTGGTCCGCGTGCTGGTGATCCACCACATCACATGGAGCGTGAACTCGATCTGCCACCTCTGGGGCATGCGGCCGTTCCGATCGAGCGATGAGAGCCGCAACAACCCGATCGTCGGGATCCTCGCGCTGGGCGAGGGCTGGCACAACAACCACCACGCCTTCCCGACCAGCGCACGCCACGGCCTTCGGTGGTGGGAGCTGGACCTGAGCTACCTGCTCATCCGCGTGCTCGCGCTATTCCGTCTCGCGACCAACATCCGCCGGCCCGACGCCGAGCGGATGAGGGCGAAGCGGGCCCGCCGCGCAGTCACGGTGAATGAAGAATCACTCTCGGCGGCTTCACCTTCGGGCGCTCTTGTCGCTTCGCCGAAGGACTGAGAGTCGCGCGTTTCCATAGCCTGACACACGTACACTTCGCGCGGCCCTGCCGCCGCGAGGAGACGCCAGGTCATGCCGATCCGTTTCGCCTCAATCTGCTCCGCCTACTACGTCAATCTTCGGATCAACCTGAAGATGGACCTGCCGACGAAGCGTGAGACGGTGCTCGGCCTGTTCGACCGTCTGCGTCGGCAGCGCCCGAATCTCTCGCAGTTCCGCCGCTACCAGAACGAGCTCGCCCTTGAGTCCGACTCGTCGCCGAGCGACGAGATCGAGGCCGCAGCGTGGCAGGAGTGGGTCGCCGTCCGCCGGACGAGCGTGAGGGCGGGGAGCGTCTGCCCGAAGGAATGGGACGACGCGTACTCGCTCCACCGGTCGGTGGTCGAGTCCGCCCCCTACTACCTCGACATCAGCGCTCTCGACATCGAAAGCATCGAGGTCCTGCTCGGCTTTGACCTCTCCGCCTCCGGCAATCATGACGCGATCGTCTGCAACGCCCTGCTTGCGGGGACGCCGATGGCTCAGCTCGCCAGCGGCGTTGCGTCCAAGGCCTCGGGCGGGCAGAGCTCGCAACCGATGGTCTTCCGCCCTGTGGACTGTCAGCCGATCTTCGGCGTAGCGCTCAACGACACCAACGACCTGCAGGCGCACATCGAGGTGAAGACGCGCTCGGCCCGGCGCCCCGGCGCATCCGGCGGCGGCGACAACGAGTCGCCATCCCGCGGCCGCGAAGAGCCCATCAGCCTGTACCGCATTGTCAGGCGCTTCGGGCCGTTCTCCGATGTCGCCGCGCTGCCGGCGATCCTGACCGAGCTGCGCACGGCCGGGCACGACCTGCTCGACTCGTACGTCGAGCCGAAGATCCTCGCGCCGATCCGCGACGAGATCGTCGCTGGAGGCTGGTCCTGATGCTCCTGCAGACCGCACCCGGCGCGACGGGGGCCGGGGCGGGCGGTGCATCAACGTCCGTGGACGTGCTGCTCTGGGTCGGCGCGCTCATCGTCGCCGTGCTGATCCTCGGGATCCTCATCCTCCTGATGCGCAAGCGGCTGTTCGTGCAGGCGGGCGAGGATGCGGGCGGGATGCTGGACCAACTCCGCGCCTTGCACCGCGCAGGCAACCTCTCGACCGAGGAGTACGACGCCGCGAGGAAGGCGCTGACGACACGGGTCGCCGCGAAGATGGGCAAGCCCGTCGCCGCGGACGCCGGCGAGCAGGAGCGACCCGCGCCGACACCGCGCTCGGCGCAACAGCAAGCCGCGGGCGAGCTCCGCGCCAGGCCAGGATTCGACCTCACAGGCGCGCCGCTGCCATCGCCGCGCGACGACCAACCGCCCGCGGCGGGCGGGAAGTACGACCGTCAACCGCCGCGCGCGTGACGGCGCGTTAAGTGATCCCACGAATATGGGGTGTCATGCCTGTGACGCGCGCGGATTCAAAATCATCCCGCGAAACCTGCGCTGTGTGCATCGAAATTCACCCGCTTTGACGTACTATCCTCGTCATTGACGCCCACGCAGCGCCCCGCGTTTAAGGGAACCAGCGGTTCCCCTCCCCGCCGGCGAGTGCAGGGCACGGAGCCATCCGCCGATAGAAGGCACTGGCACACACATTCGCACCCATCCGCGGCGTGCCCGCGGCGTATTTCATGAGGCGTTCCCGTATGGCCAAAGGCACGCGCGACGGTCTCCCCCCCTCCGATTTCGGCTCCGGATCCCGTGGCGGAGGCGGCGCAGGAGCCGGCGGCGGCGGTG
The DNA here is from genome assembly GCA_023412695.1 of Planctomycetota bacterium. Lineage (GTDB taxonomy): Bacteria > Planctomycetota > Phycisphaerae > Phycisphaerales > UBA1924 > JAHBXL01. The sequence goes on from JAEYNG010000455.1 coordinate 9,304, forward strand.
GTGGGTCCGGTAATGGCGGCGGCGACTCCGGGTTCCGCGGCCGCAAGGTCACGACCTGCTCGTTCTGCGGCAAGACCAGCCGCGACGTCGGCCCGATGGTCGAGGGTCCCTCCGACGTCTACATCTGCGCCAACTGCACCGATCTCTGCCAGAACATCTTCAAGCAGGAGCGTCGGCGTGTCTCGTCCGCGGGCGCGATGTTCCAGACGATCCCGACCCCCCGCTCCATCAAGGAGTACCTTGATCAATACGTGATCGGGCAGGACCAGGCCAAGCGCGCCCTCTCGGTCGCGGTGCACGCGCACTACAAGCGCCTGCTGCACTCCGAAAAGGAAGAGACGAACATCGAGCTCGACAAGAGCAACGTCCTGCTCATGGGCCCGACCGGCTCGGGGAAGACGCTGCTCGCCCGCACGCTCGCGCGCATCCTGAACGTCCCCTTCGCCATCGGCGACGCCACGACCCTGACCGAGGCGGGCTACGTCGGCGAGGACGTCGAGAACCTGCTGCTGAAGCTGCTGCAGGCCGCGGACTACGACCTCGAGGCGGCGCAGCGCGGCATCATCTACATCGACGAGATCGACAAGATCGGCAAGACCTCGCACAACGTCTCGATCACGCGGGACGTCTCCGGCGAGGGCGTGCAGCAGTCGCTCCTCAAGATGCTCGAGGGCACCGTGGCCAACGTCCCCCCGCAGGGCGGCCGCAAGCACCCCGAGCAGCAGTACATCCAGATGGACACGTCGCACATCCTGTTCATCTGCGGCGGCACGTTCGTCGGGATCGAGGACATCATCCGCCGGCGCATCGGCAAGAAGCGCATCGGCTTCGGAATCCACGGCGACCTGCCGAACGAGGAGGCCGAGCGGGCCGCGGTGCTCAGCCAGGTCACCCCGGACGACGTCATCGAGTTCGGCATGATCCCGGAGCTGATCGGCCGTCTGCCGGTCATCGCGCCGCTCATGCCGCTCACCGAGGACGCGATGATCAACGTCCTGACCGAGCCCAAGAACGCGATCATGCGGCAATACCAGCACATGTTCGCGATCGAGAACGCCAAGCTCAGCTTCACCCCCGCGGCGATGCGTGCCATCGCCCGCAAGGCCCTCTCCCGCGACACCGGTGCCCGCGCTCTCCGCGCCGTCATGGAAGAGATCATGATGGGCCTGATGTACGACCTGCCCGAGATGGACAACCGCGGCGCGGAGTACTTCATCGACGAGAACGATGTCTACACCCCCCGCCGCCTCGCCGACCTCCGCGTGAAGCGCAAGGAATCGGCCTGAGAGGTGCCGCTGACCTTCGGGCCAAGTGGCCAGACTGAGAG
>JAEYNG010000503.1 GCA_023412695.1 Planctomycetota bacterium
GTTCGGAAAGGGGCAGGGGACGGGGGAAGGACGCAGGCAAGGACGCTCGCACGCCTCAGCAAAGCAGGAGATCCGGATGTTCACGCAAGCCAACGCGCGCCCCGTCAATCGCGGCGGTGTCATCGGCCTTTCCCTCGGCCGCTTCGCCTTCGTCGGTGCGGGGGTCGCCGCGATCTTCGCGGGCACCGCGCTGGCCGGGCCTGAGGGGGCCAAGGTGGTCCGGGGCGAGGCGAAGATCAACCAACGTGGGAACTTCACCCGCATCCGCGCGACGGACGGGGCGATCATCAACTACAACTCGTTCAACCTGAACGCGAACGAGAGGGTGCGGTTCGTGCAGCCGTCGCGCGACGCCCGCGTGCTCAACCGGATCGTCGGCGAGGCGCCGACGTTCATCAACGGCACGATCAAGGCCAACGGGAACGTCTACTTCGTCAACCAGGCGGGGATCACCTTCGGCAACAGCGCGGTGATCGACGTCGGCGGCCTGTACGCGGCGGCGGGCAACATCTCCAACCGCGACTTCATCAACGACACCAACCACTTCACCGGCGTGACCGGCGCGGTGGTGAACGAGGGCACGATCGACACCGACGGCGGCGTGGCCGCGCTCATCGGGCGCGAGGTCGCCAACCGCGGCGTGATCATGGCCGACGACGGCGTGGTCGCGATGGTGGCGGGCGAGGACGTCGTGCTCCAGGAACGCGGATCGAACATCTCGATCAAGATCGAGGGGCTCGCGAAGACCGAGGGTGAGCAGGTCCAGGGCGTCGGCGTCGACAACGCCGGGACGGTCCAGGCGAAGCGCGGGCGGTCGCTGATGGTCGCCGGCGACATGTACTCGCTCGCCGTGAACAACACCGGGACGGTCCGCGCGGCCGAGACGCGGATCGAGGGGCGCGGCAACGCCGCGGTGAAGGTCGGCGGCACGATCGACGCGAGGAACGCGGCGGCGGGCAACCGCGGCGGCAAGGTGGAGATCACCGGTCAGCGCGTGGTGCTCGCGGACGCGAAGATCAACGCGTCGGGCACGAACGGCGGCGGCACGGTGCACGTCGGCGGGGAGTACCAGGGCAAGGGCGAGCTGCGCACGGCGGAGACCACGCTCGTGTCCACGGGCACCGAGATCAGCGCGGACGCGGTCAGGTCCGGGGACGGCGGGCGCATCGTTGTCTGGGCCGACAACCACACGGGCTTCTACGGCAAGGCCTCGGCCGACGGTGGCTCACAGGCGGGCGACGGCGGGTTCATCGAGACCTCGGGCAAGGAGACCCTCGACATCCGCGGCGGACGCGTGAGCGCGACGGCGAAGTCGGATGCGGGCAAGAACGGCACATGGCTGCTCGACCCGCGCAACGTCACGATCGACAACGCCGTGACCAGCGGCGGCGCGTTCGACGCCGGCAACCCCGACACCTTCACGCCCAACGCGGACGACGCGGTGGTGGACGTCGCGGACATTGTCTCGGCGCTTGAGGGCGGGACGGACGTGCAGATCCTCACCGGGAACACCGGGACGCAGGACGGCAACATCACCGTCGCGGCGGGGATCAACAAGGCCAATGGCGGCGACGCGACGCTGACGCTCCGCGCGGCGAACGACATCAACGTGAACGCGAGCATCACGTCCACGTCGGGCGAACTGAACGTCAACCTCTTCGCCAATGACGGCACCAACGGCAACGACGACCTCGACGCAAACTCGGGCTCGGTGTCGCTGGGCGCGGGGGTGATGATCGACACGTTCGGGGGCGATCTGACGGGCCGCGGCAACGGGTACGCGGCGGACGCGACGTCGGCCGTCAACGCCGACGCGGTCGATATCGACGTCGCCGGCGGCGTGACCCTCGGCCAGACGGCCGCGGGCACGCTGAGCGTGCAGACGACCGGCGGCGACATCACGCAGGCGGGCGTGCTGGCAGTCGCGGGCACATCGAGCTTCACCGCGCGGAACGGCACGGGCGGCGAGGTCGTCCTGACGGACGACGCCAACAGTTTCGGCGGACCGGTCACGCTCGTCTCGCGGACCGGGGACGACTCGGCGGTGGGCGATGGCGACCTGAACGTCGTGGCGACCGGCACGCTCCCGGTGGCGGGTGCGACGACGAGCGGCGACGTGACGCTGCGCGCCGACGATCTTGCGATCACCGGGGTCGTGCGTGGCGATGCGGGCATCACGCTCGCCAACCGGACCGCGGGCACGGACATCTTCGTCGGCGGCGCGGGGGCGGGCATCTCGCTCTCCGCGGCGGAGCTTGCGTTCCTTGATTCCGACGGGAGCGTGCTCATCGGCCAGGCGGACGCGGGCACGATCTCCGTCGGCGACGGCGGCGCGGTGAACCTCTCGGGCGAGACCTTCTCGCGACTAAATCTCTGGGGCGCGGACGTGGTGTTCGCCAACACGCTGACCCTGCCCGATGAATCGACCGCGGGCATCACGACGGTGACCGGCGGGATCGACGGCAGCAACGCGGGCGTCGATCTTTCGATCGGCGGGACAAACGGCTCGCTGGTGATCGACTCGGCGGGGGCGGTCGATCTCGACACGTCGATCGGCCGCGTCGCGGCGGCGCTCGCGGCGGGCTCGTTCACGCTCGACAACACGGGCAACCTGCGCGTCGCGATAATCGACTCGACGTCGGGCGTCAGCGTCGCTGCGAACGAGGACGTGATCATCACGTCCGACGGCGGTCTGACGGTTAACTTCGATATCATGACCACCGGCACGGGCGCGATCGTGCTGACGGCCGAGGGCGGGGACGACGGGAACCTGATCGTCAACGCCGCGATCGGGACCGTCGATGCGGAGGCGACGCTCCGGGCCGACAACGACATCATCGTCAACGGCACCGGCTCGGTGACCTCGACGAACGCCATCGCGCGGCTGATCGCGGACTTCGACGCGGCGAGCACCGGCGGCCCGTTCGACGGGGGCAGCATCGACCTCAACAGCGGCTCGACGGTCTCGGCCGGGGACGCGGTGGTGCTGCGCTCGGGCGGGGACATCGACGCGGACGGGACGCTCACCGGCGGCTCGTTCCAGATCGAGGCGGGGAACGACGTGAACCTGCGGACGGACGTCGCCGCGACGAACGCGATGGGCGTGAGCATCCTCGCGGGCGGCACACTGCTGCTGGACGCCTCGCGGACGATCTCGTCGGCGGACAACCCGATCTCGATCACCGTGCGGGACATCGACCTCCTGGGGAACATCAACAGCGGGATGGGGAACACCGCGATCGAGATCAACGGGGCCGGGACGGTGGGCCTGGGCGACGCGACCGGCGACCTGACGATCAGCACGGCGGAGTTCGGGCGGATCACGGCCAACCAACTCTCGGTCGGCGGGACCGACGCGACGGCCGTGACGGTGTCGGGCCTGCGGGCGGCGGGGACGGACAACATCGGCACCGTTGCGATCGACGCGACCGGCAACGGCGGACGCGTGGTGTTCGAGGGTGACGGCTCGGAGTTCCGCGCCCTGACGGTGAACGCCGACGACGGCATCGACGCGAACGTCAGCATCACTGTGAGCGAGGGGGACATGGTGCTCGACGCCGACGCGGACAACGCGGCGGACACGAGCGATGCGCTGAACATCGGCCAGGGCGTCGTGCTCTCGACGACGCCGATGGGCGGGGACATCGTGATCTCCGCGTCCAACGGCGGCGTGGTCGGCGCCGGGGCAATCACCATCGACGCCAACCAGGACCTGGTGCTGAATCACGACATCTCGGCCCCGGGCGTGGTGGCCCTGTTCTCGGGCGGGACGATGACGCTCGGCGGAGAGGTGATGGGCAACTCCGTCCGGCTGGAGAGCGACAACGGCGTGACCGTTGGCGCGAACATCACCAGCCAGAGCGGCGAGGTCCGCATCCTCGCCGATCAGGACGAGGACGGCATGGGGACCGTGGTGGTCGATGCCGCGGCGACGATCACGTCCAACGGGAACCTGATCGAGATCGTCGCGGGCGATCTCCAGCTCGACGGGATGATCGACGCGGACACCGGCGACGTGCAGATTTCCCGCGCCGCCGACGGCACGCTGGGGCTGGGCTCGGCGGCGGGCGACATGCAGGTCTCGGGCGACGAGCTCTCGCGCATCTCCGCGGAGACGCTGTCGTTCGGGGGCACGCACTTCACGACGGCGAGCGTGGCGGATGTGACGGCCACGCACACGGCGGAGCTGCTCGAGGGCCTGTCGATCAGCTCCGCGGATGTGGACATCACCGGCGAGTTCACGCTGGCCAACGGCCTGCTGACGATCGGCCGCGGGATGGACGGGACGATCGGCCTGGGCACGGCCACGGGCGACATGACGCTGAGCAACGAGGAGCTGGCGAACATCTCGGCCAACATGTTCATGCTCGGCGGGGACACGACGACGAGCATCACGGCCTCGGGCGTGACGGCGGAGGCGACCGACGGCATCAGCGGGCTGTTCACGATGCAGGCGGCCGAGACGGTGACGTTCTCATCGGGGGCCTCGACGTTTAACTCGCTGCTTGCAAGGGCGGACGAGCTGATCCGCGTGAACGCCAACGTCACGACCGACACGGGCGACCTGACGCTCAACGGCGACTTTGACAGCGGAGGCGACGGCACGAACGGGATCACGTTCAACGCTAACCGCACGCTCAGCTCCGCGGGGCAGCTGGTGCTGCAGGCGGGCTCGGGCGGGATGGTGGCGGCGGGCGCGCTGACGCTGAACGCCGCGGAGGGCGTTCAGGTGACGGCGAACCTGACGACCAACGGCACGACGATCATCAACTCCGACACGGATAATGATGGCGGCGTGACGACGGTGGCGCTGAGCCGTGCCATCAACACGAACAGCTCGCTGCTGTCGATCACGGGGTCGGACCTGGTGCTGGAGGGCTCGCTCAACTCCGGCGCGGGCGAGACGCGGCTGCTGCGCTCGACCGCGGGCACGGTGGGCCTCGGCGCGGCGACCGGGCAGGACATGGTGATCTCGGGCGCGGAGCTGCAGCGGATCGTCGCGACGGGGCTTGTGATCGGCGGGGACAACGTGACGAGGATCATCGTCAACGGCGTGACCGCGGCGAACACGGCGTCGATCGCGCAGGGCGTCACGCTCGAGGCGATGGCGGACAACGCGCGGATCGAGATCACCGGAGCGAACTCGGTGTTCGGCGCCCTGACGCTCAACGCCGACAACGGGGTGCTGGTCAATGCCCAGCTGACGACGTCGATCGGTGACCTGGTGTTCAACCCCAACGCCGACAACGCGCAGGATGGCTCCGATTCGGTCACCCTGAACGACGACGTCGGCGGCGGGAACAACGACGTGCGGTTCATGGGCGGCGTGCGCGTCGGGCAGAACGCGATCGTTTCGGGCCGGAACGTGCGCTTCGAGGGCACGGTACGGTCGCGGACGGATGTGGCGCGGTCGCTGACGGTGAACACGACCCGGAACGGGACGACGACGTTCGAGCGGCGCGTCGGCGGGGGCGACCGCCCGCTGGCGGCGCTGACGACCAACGCCGACGGCGTGACGCGGATCGGCGCGAACATCACGACCTCGGGCGGCACGATGACCTTCAACGACGGGGTGCGGATAACCAGCGAGAATGTGACGCTCACCGACACCGGCGGCACGGGGATCTTCTTCAACAGCACGCTCGACGCGGCGAACAACGTCACGCCGACGCTGTCGCTCCGCTGGCTGAACAACAACCTGCCGGCGGACAACGCGCTGCCGATCGTGAGCTTCGGCGGCAACGTCGGTGCGGTGAACGCTTTCGAGAACATCTACTTCAACTATGACGTGACCGAGGGCGTTGACGGGCGGGTGAACCCGCCGCGGATCGCGTCGATCATCGCGCGGCCGCGGAACTCGTCGGGCGCGATCGTGACGAACCCATCGACGCCGTTCTCGATCTCGTTCAACACGACCGGCGAGTTTCGGATGGGCCAGAACGAGAAGCTGACGGTGGGCGGGGACGTGACGATCAACGCGGGCACGGCGGTGCTGGGCGATATTACCGCGCTGGGCGACATCACCGTCAACGCCGCGGACATCCAGCTCAACAGCCGCATGCCGGGCACGCTGCTCGCCCCCGACGGGAGCATCGGGCTCGACCTGGGCCTCGACTACGTGTCCGGCGGTGTGATCGACTTCTCGCAGACGCCGACGGTGAACGGCTCGGGGCGCGTGGCGTTCTCGACTCCGGACGGCACGGGCGACGCGAACGGCAACTTGTCGTCGTTCATCTTCCAGTCGTTCGGGGATCTGAGCCCGTCGCTGCTCAACCGCACGGTCAACAGCAACACGGTGACGCTTGACCTTCGTGCGGAGGGCCCGACGAATACGAACGTATCGGACGCGATCGCGGGCGCGATCCCGCGTGAGACGCGCTTCAACGACGTCGGCGAGGACCCGATTGTCGGCCAGGCGCAGATCGAGGAGCTGCGGCAGCTCGGCATTGTGCCGCGGTCGCTGGAGCTTCCGGAGCTGCTGTCGCTGCTGGTCGGCTGGGGCCTGTACAACGACTACCCGACCGCGAGCGACAATGTCGGCACGTACACCACGGCCGTCAACCGCCTCCCCGGGCCGGAGGTGACCGCGCTCCTGCAGGACTACGACCGCGTGTTCAACCGCGGGATGGTGGACGAGGAGGGCAACCCGGTGCTCGAAGACGACGGCACGCAGCGCCGCGTCTCCCGCGCGTCGGAGATCCAGGAGTCGCTGTACCAGTCCGTGCGGCGGTTCCTTGCGGCGAACCCCGGCACGACGAGCATCGACCCGGTCCGCTTCCGCGAGTACCTCGACACGACCGAGGAGGAGGCGCAGAGCCGCGAGTATGTCGAGCAGCTCGGCGACTTCCTCACGCGGCTTGAGTACCTCGGCCTGACACCGCGAGAGCTCGCGCTGTCGAAGAACGTGCTGCTGGCGCCGGTCCGCCCGCGCGGCATCGCGACGATCCAGCAGTTCGAGGCCGTCATCCGCGGCACGGAGATGTCTCTCACGCCGGCGAACTGATCGACATTCGCACTACACTCTCAGAGGCCGTGGCAAGCGCCGCGGCCTCTTTTTCTGCGCCTGTGACACGGCGCACGCGGGAGGCGCGATGAACGCCGTGGTCACACAGGGCCGTGACGCGCTGCGGCGGGCCGCCGAGGCGCACTGCGCGGCGTTCGGTGTGCGGCCACGGGTCGGCGCGGTCGCGCCAGGCCGGGTCAACCTGATCGGCGAGCACACGGATTACAACCTCGGCCTCGTGATGCCGCTGGCGATCCAGCACGTGTGCGCGGCCGTCGTCTCGCCGATGCCCGGCACGGGAGTGCGGTTCCTCGGGGCCGATCTTGGTCCGGCGGGCGGCTTCGAGTGCGAGTTGCGGTCGCTCGACCCCAAGGCGGTCCACGGCCAGTGGCCGGCGTATGTCGCGGGGCCGGCGGCGTTCGTGGGGCGGCGGGCAGCAGCGTCTGAAGGCGCGGCGGTCACTATCGCGTCCGATGTGCCGCTCGGCGCGGGGCTGAGCTCGTCGGCCGCGGCGGAAGTCGCAACAGCGACGGCGTTCGCGGCGTTGTGGGGAGTGCAGCTCGCGCCGCTCGAGCTGGCCAAGCTGTGCCAGCGCGCCGAGCACGAGTACGCAGGGGTGCCGTGCGGATTGATGGATCAGCTCGCGTCGGTTATGGGCATGGACGGGAGCGCACTGCTGATCGACTGTGCTGATAACTCGGTCCAGCCTGTGCAGCTCCCGCCGCGGGAGCGGGCGGCGCTTGTGGTTACGAACTCGGGCGTTCGTCACGCGCTCGCGGCGGGGGAGTACGCCGCGAGGCGTGCGGCGTGCGAGGTGGCGGCGCGGGCCATGGGTGTGGGCTCGCTGCGAGAGGCGACATGCGAGCTGATCGCGGCGTCGCGGTTGACCGATGAGCAGCGCGACTGCGCGACGCACGTTGTCTGCGAGAACGACCGTGTCCGTGCGTTCGCCGATGCGGTCGCTGAGGGTGATTCGATCGCCGCGGCGGGCGCGTTGATGTACCAGTCGCACGAGTCGCTGCGCGACCTGTTCCACGTATCGTGCCCGGAGCTGGACACGCTGGTGGAGATCGCGAGGTCCGTCCCCGGCGTGTACGGCTCGCGGATGACCGGCGGCGGCTTCGGCGGGTGCACGATCACCCTGTGTGATCCCGGCGCGGTGGCGACGCTGCAGCGCGAACTCGCTTTGCGGTACAAGGCCGTGCAAGGCAAGTCGTGCGACAGCTTCGAGGTACGTCCCTCTGCGGGCGCGAGGCTGGTCGATCAGGCCGAGCTCGAGGGCTGACTCAGCAGCCCGCGAACCACAGGCTCAGGAAGGCGAAGATGTCCGGCACGGCGACGCCGGGCGTGCCATCGATGTCGGCGGCGTCGTCGTTGGCGAACCATGCGCTGAGGTACGCGAAGATGTCCGGGACTTCAACGTCGCCGCTGTCGTCAAAGTCGGCGACGCAATCGGGCTCAGCTTCACACGCGCGAAGGGCGACGCGGATCTCATCGACGGCTGCTTCGAGCACCGAGCCGCTGCCCGCATCGTCGGCGACGAACCGGAGTTTCATCTGGTTGGTCGGCTCGATCACGCCGTTCAGGTTGAACTCGTACCGCACCCACGCATTCGTGCTGCCGGTGGCGGGGATAGTCTGCAGGGACGACCACGAGCCGCCGTTGTTGTTGGAGATGTAGACATAGAACGGGTCCTGCGCGGGGCTCGAGCCCTGATCGTTCGAGTACCACAGCCAGTACGACAGGGTGACCTCCTCGGCCGGAGTCCCATCGGGGTCGATCGCGCTGAACGCCGGGCTGGTGAGCGTGGTCGCGCCGCCGTCCACATCGAAGCTGCCAATCTGCTGGCCCGCGCTCGCGCCGGTGATCCAGCACCGCGTGCCGGTCTCGGAGACGTCATCGCCCGGTTGGGCCGTGGTCGCCTGCGGATCGGCGTTCTCCCAGAGCCCGGTTGTCGCGGCGTCGCCCGGTGCACCGACCGTCCAGCCCGCGGCGATCTCGCATGCGTCGTGGAAGAGCGTCTTGACGACGGGCACGCTGACTGACTCGCCGGAGACGAACGGATATGTGGTGACGGTGCCGGACGTGGTCTGCGAAGTGAGACTGAACTCGATCGTCTGGCCGCAGTCCGCCGCGGGCAGCGTGGCCAGGAACTCGTCGGTGCCGGGCAGCGGTGTCAGGTCGGTCGCGACGAACGGACCGCTCGTGCCGACCCGGGTCAGCAATCGGGTGGTCCCGCTCTCGACGGCATTGGCGATCGAGTCGATGACGACGCGGAAGGCGGTCGGCTCGCCGTCTTCCGCCGCGGCGGGGAGGCCGTCGGGGAACGTGAACCGCAGCGGCAGCGCGACATAGTCGAGCAGCGTCAGGACCGCGGCGTAGTTCTCCTGCCCGGTCGGGTGGATCTCGCTCGCCGGGGCGATGAAGCCGTACGTGCCGGTGTCGCGGAGCTCGATCGTCCAGCTCAGCTTGCCGCGGTCGCCGAACATCCAGTCGGGCACGGTGCCGGAGGCGGGATAGATTGTGGTGTACGACGGGCCGCCGACGTAGGACATGCCGTGCACCGAGCGGATCGCGCGGGCCATGTCGGCATTGAGGCGGTCGAACAGCGATTGTGCGGGCTCCGGCGGCAGCTGGGACGTGTATCCCCACGGCGAAAGGATGAGCTGGCTGAAGGTGTGGAAGTCGATGTGGGCGTCGATCCGCGGGTTCGCGATGATGAAGTCGCGCAGGGCCGCGGTCTCGGGCTCGCTGAAAGCGGACGGCCCGCGGTAGGTATCGTTGCCTGGGCTTGCGCTTGCGCCCTCGCCGCCCCATTCGTACCCCCAGTTGCGATTCGGATCGACGCCGAACGTGCCGTTGCCGTTGTTCACGCGGGTCTTCCGCCACATGCGATTGTTGGTCCACGTGTAGACGTACCCGTCCGGGTTGATGATCGGGACGAAGATCACCTCCGCGTTGTTCAGGAGCTCGACAACGCGTGCGTCGCCGGCCTGATAGTCGGCGAGCAACTGGTGGCCGATCCACATGACAGTCGTGGTGCCGAGCCACTCGCGCGCGTGCTGCGTGCCATTGAAGAGCACCTGCCGGCGTGAGTCGCGCGGGTTCTCCGGCGAGTCCGGCGCGGACAGAGCGAAGCCGCGGATTGATCGACCGAAACGCGAAGTTCCGACGCTCACGGGCGTGACCACGCCCGGATTGTTCGCGACGAGCATGTCGGTCCGGGCGTTGACCTCGTCGAAGGTGCGGAACGTGTCGAAGTACGTGTCGCCGCGGAGAACGCCCCCGCCCTGTTCCATGGCACGCACGGTCTCGTATTGCGCGCGTTCCGCGGCGATCAGCTCGCCCAGGTCCGGGATCAGCACCTCGTACGGGATACCTGCCTCGTCGAGTGCGGCACGGGCTTCCGGCGAGATGACGATGTCGAGCTCCGGCCCGCGACGCTCGCAGAACCACGTGGATTCGGCCAGCGTGAGCGCGGCGAGCTCGTCCCGCGTGTGTCGCGGCGACACCCGGACGACCGGGTAACCGCGGAAGTCGCGGACGGCCTCGGCCATGCCGCCTTCGACGGCGGCCTGCGCCTCGGCCTGCCGGCCAATCTGGGCTTGCGCGAGGCTCTCGCGGCCCGCACCCAATGCCACCACGCCCGCCAGGAGGGCGATCATTCCCACACCACATCGTCGCTGTGTCATGTCTGCTCCGGATCGGTCCACGCGCACGGCCGAAAGGCCAAGTATGACGGCTGTTCGGGGCCCGGGCCACGTCGGTTGCGGGCAAACCTGCACCTACTCTTGTCTTATGTCTTCAGCCGCACATTCCGGGCCTGGCCGGCCCGCCGAGACCGAGTATCCCCCGATCGCCCGCGAGGGTTGGATCATCATCGCCTGCTTCTTTGTGGGGTCC
>JAEYNG010000016.1 GCA_023412695.1 Planctomycetota bacterium
GCGTTGCGGTTGCGGTCCTCCCCCGGGGTCGAGTCGTACCGATCCTCCGCGCCGATCTTGAAGATCATTCCCGTGTCCGCGTTGAGGAGGAACTCCAGGCCTGTGGATGCGACGAGACGGTACTCGGGGAAGTCCAGCATGCTCCAGTACGAGTCAAAGATGAAGAAGAACTTCGCCGTGTCGCTGAACTTGTGCGTGAAGTCAAAGCCGGCGTTGAACTCCGGGATGAACCGGTTGTCCATGCCGCCGATCTCGCGCGTGACCGCGATACCGATGCGGGGCAGGAGCAGCGTCGTGTCGTTGTTGATCAGCTCGTACCCGACGCCGAGGACCGCCGTCACACGCCAGTCATACTCCTGGAAGTAGTCGTACTCCGCGGTCCCCTTTGCGAAGATGCGCCACTTACTGTCGGTGATCTTCCAGTCGTTGCGGATGTTCGCCTCGAAGCGGTCCTGCGACTTCTCGCCGTCGTCGACGCCGTAGAGGTACGCCGCGCTGGCGACGGTTGCCATCTTCGACGTCTCGCGCGTCGCGGCGAGCGCCGCGCGGGCCCCGAACCGCTCGGTGTTGCCCGAGGCGCCCGTGATGCCCGCCTCCGCCGTGAAGTCCCATCCCTTGAAGAACGTGTCCGGGTCGGGCGGCGGCGGGGGGTTCGCGTCCGAAACGTCCTTCACCTGATCGTGCGTGAACGTCATCCGGCCGAGCACCGGGTGGTCAATCACCACCGTGCTGTCGTCAGACGACACCAGCGTGCCCTTGAGCACCTCGCCGGTCGTCAGCGTGACATTCGTCTCCGCGCCCGGCTCCGGCTGCGGGAACATCGTGAACTCAAACCCGCCCAACGCGCTCCCGGCCATCGCGGCGAGCGCGGCCGCGGCGAACGTCCATCGTGCCATTCGTGCCTCCTTCTGAGAAGATAGGGGCCAGCATAGCCGGACGGCCCGCCCCGCGTGCGGCGTCACGCCCCCGCGGCATCGGGGCATTTCCAAAGTCCTACCATCGCCCCCCATGCCCCTGCTCTCGGCGACCAACCTGAAGTACGCGATCGGGACGCGCACGCTCCTCGACGGGGTCTCGTTCTCGATCGAGGCCGGGGAACGAATCGGCCTGGTTGGCCGGAACGGAACGGGCAAGACCACGCTTATCAAGATCCTCGCCGGTCGATTGAAGCCGGACAGCGGCTCGGTCTCCCTTGCAAAGGGGGCTCGGATGGGATACCTATCGCAGGATCCCGAGCTTGATCCCGCCAAGACACTCCAGGAGGAGGCCGCCGAAGGATTTGCCGAACTCGGCCGCCTTCACGCCGAGCTCGACCAGGTTTTCCACGACATGGCCGAGCCGGAGAACGCCGCGCCCGACAAGCTCGACCGTCTCATGAAGCGTCAGGCCGAGCTGCAGGAACGGATCGAGGCGATGGGCGGCTACGCGACCGAGCACCGCGTCGAGGCCGTGCTCCACGGCCTCGGTTTCGCGGATTCCCAGTTCGGCGTTAAGGTTGCTGGCCTCTCCGGCGGGCAGAAGGGCCGCCTCGCGCTCGGCAAGCTCCTGCTTGAGTCCCCCGACCTCATGCTCCTCGACGAGCCGACGAACCACCTCGACATCGCGGGGCGCGAGTGGCTCGAGGATTACCTCGTCAACGAGTACCGCGGCGCGGTCATCATGATCAGCCACGACCGCCAGATGCTCGACAATGTCGTTGGCCGCATCGAGGAGATCGACGGCGCGCGGCTCATCGACTACCCCGGCAACTACACCGCCTTCCGCGAGATCCGCCAGCAGCGGCTCCTCACGCAGCACAGGGCCTACGAGAACCAGCAGTCGCAATGGGCCAAGGAAGAGGAGTTCATCCGTCGATTCCGCGCCGGGCAGCGCGCAAAGGAGGCTCAGGGCCGCCTCAGCAAGCTCGAACGGCAGAAGGAACAGTTCGCGATCGAGCGCCCGATGGAAGTCGGCGCGATGAAGCTCCGTCTCCCCGAAGCGCCACGCTCCGCCGACCTCGTCGCCGTCGTCCGCGAAGCCGCGAAGGAGTACCCCGCGCCCGACTCCGACGGCAAGAAGGTCCTCTTCCACGACCTCACCGTCACCATCAATCGCGGCGAGCGATGGGCGATCGTGGGCCCCAACGGCGCGGGCAAGACCACCCTCGTCCGCGCCATGCTCGGCGAACTCCCGCTCACCGCCGGCTCTACGCGCATCGGCGCGTCGGTCGTGATCGGCTACTACGCGCAGCTCCCCGCCGGCCAGGACGACGACCTCCCAGTCTGGGAGTACCTCCAGCGCCAGATCAAGCGCGAGAACCCGGGCCTGGGCTTCAGCGAGCAGCAGGCCCGCGACCTCGCCGGCGCGTTCCTGTTCTCCGGCAAGGAGCAGGACAAGCCCCTCGGCGTCATGAGCGGAGGTGAACGCAGCCGCGCCCGTCTCGCGGCCCTGCTCGCCTCCGCCAAGAACCTCCTCGTCCTCGACGAACCGACCAACCACCTTGACATCCCCTCGGCCGAGCGTCTCGAGGAGGCGCTCCGCCCCGGCGAAGACGGTGACGGCTTCAACGGCACGCTCATCCTTATCAGTCACGACCGCGCGCTGATCGACGCGACCTGCGACCACCTCATCGTGCTCGACGGCAAGGGCGGCGCGACCCTCTTCCACGGCAACTATCAGCAGTGGCACGCCAAGCAGGCCGCGGGCGGCAACCAAAAGCCGACGTGGAGCCAGGTCCCCGCGGCCAAGTCCGCCTCTTCGTCCGCCAAAGGATCATCCAAACCCGCCACGGCCACGCAACCCACGCAAGGCGCCCGCAAGGGCGGCAGTGGGGGAGGCGGCGGAAAAGGCAGCGGGGGGCTGTCGTGGATGTCATTGGAGAAGCTCGAGAAGGAGATGGAGAAGGCCAACGCACGCCTGAAGAAAGCCGACGCCGAACTCGCCAAAGAAGACGTCTACCGCGACGCCGAACGGTGCCGACAGGCCCTTGCCGACCGGGACGAAGCCGCGGCCGAGTGCAACCGCCTCGAGGAAGAGTGGCTCCGCCGCGCTGACGGAAACTGAACGCCCTGCGTCCACGCCAGAAATAACGCAAGGCGGACGTTCAACTGGGTAGTCCGCACCACCGGATCATGTACAATGCGGCCCTCCGGGGAGGGGGTGACGCCCACGGGTGCAGCGTCCGCGGCCGGGATGCCGATGGAATTGCGATCATGACTGAGCAGCAGCGTGCGGAAACACACCAGGGGATCGGGCGGCGTCTGCTCATTGGGCAGGGCCTCGCGCTGGGCGCGCTGTTCCTTGCCGGTTGCAACAAGCGCACGACCGTCGCGCGTCCGCCGCTTCCGGGGAGCACTTCCCCGGTCCTCACGACCTATACGCCGCCGACGCCCGTCGTCACCGCACCCCCTGTGCCGACCGGCCCCTCAGTCATGCCCCGCAGCTCGTGGACCCGCTCCGGCATCGCGCGGCCGAACGAGTGTTACGGCATGAACGGCGTCAAACGCCTCACGGTTCACCACGACGGCATGCCGCCGGTCGCGCTCCGCGGCCAGTCGGACGTCGCTCGCCGCATCGAGTCGATCCGCAACTCCCACGTCAACGCCCGGGGCTTCGCCGACATCGGCTACCACTACGTCATCGACCCCACCGGCCGTGTGTGGGAGGGCCGCCCGAGCTGGAAGCAGGGCGCCCACGTCAAGGATCAGAACGAGCACAACATCGGCGTCCTCGTGCTCGGGAACTTCGACCTGCAGCGTCCCACGCCGCAGGCCCTCGCCACGCTCGACTCCTTCCTGCTCATGCAGATGCAGAAGCACCGCGTGCCCCTCTCCCGCGTCTACACGCACCAGGAGATCGGCGCCTCGGGTTGCCCGGGCGCCAACCTGCAGCGCTACATGCAGCAGACCCGCGG
>JAEYNG010000148.1 GCA_023412695.1 Planctomycetota bacterium
ATCCAAGCAGTTCTCCGACCTCGGCCTGCGCGAGGACGTGCTCCGCGGCATCACCGAGGCCGGCTTCTACTTCCCCACCTACATCCAGGCCCGCATCATCCCCATCATCCTCTCCGGCCGCGATGTCCTCGGCCAGGCCAAGACCGGCACCGGCAAGACCGCCGCGTTCGGCCTGCCGCTGCTCTCCAGAATTGAGAAGGGCACCCCGTTCCAGGCGATCGTCCTCGTCCCGACCCGCGAGCTCGCACTCCAGGTCGCCGCGGCCCTCGCCGAGCTCGGCCGCTATTCCGAGCTCACCATCCTGCCGGTCTACGGCGGCCAGAACATCGCCACGCAGGCCAAGTTCCTCGCCCGCGGCCCGGAAATCATCGTCGCGACCCCCGGCCGCGTGATGGACATGGTCGAACGCGGCTACCTGCACTACCGCAACGTCAAGATGGCCGTGCTCGACGAAGTCGACCGCATGCTCGACATCGGCTTCCGCGACGACATCCGGCGGATCCTCAAGGCCTGCCCCGAGTCCCGCCAGACCGTGTTCGTTTCGGCGACGATCTCGCCCGAGATCGAATCGCTCGCGCGGTCGTACGCTAAGGACGCCGAGAAGATCGTCGCCGCGGAGGGCTCGCTCACCGTCTCGCTCGTCAAGCAGTTTTACCTCGCCGTGCAGCCATGGGACAAGCGTGCTTTGCTGGCTCACCTGCTGACGCACGAGGAGCCCGCGCTGACGGTGGCGTTCTGCCGGATGAAGCGGACGGTTGACGAGGTGGTGCAGTACTTGGCGAAGAAGGGCATCGAGGCCCACGCCATCCACGGCGACATGTACCAGGCCAAGCGGAACAAGGTGATCGACCAGCTCCGCTCCGGCAAGCTATCGGTCCTGATCGCGTCAGATTTGGCTTCGCGTGGTTTGGACGTGGAAGGGATTACCCACGTTATCAACTACGACCTCCCGGAAGACCCCGAGATCTACGTCCACCGCATCGGCCGGACGGCCCGGGCGGGGCGCGACGGCGTCGCGTGGTCGTTCGTGACTCCTGAACAAGGGAGCCTGTTGACGGCCATCGAGCTGTTCATCAACACCGAGATCCCCAAGCTCGAGTACCCGGACTTCAAGCCCGGCCCGGTCCCGCAGGGCGTGATCCAGAGCAAGGAGCTCGACGAGAAACGGGCCCAAATTGCCAAGCAATTCAACCGTTTCGCGGCGACGACACCCGCCACGATCGGTCACGTCGCAAGCCCGTCACCGGCTGATGCGGACCCCACCCGATTCCCGGGGGGAGTCATCCCGAAGGGCCTGCCACAGAAGCGGATGATGGGACGCGTAAAGACTGCGCGATCCATGAAGGCGGCGATATCTCAAACCTTTATGCCGCCCGCGGATCATCCACCCCCCCAGGCTCCGCCGATGTCATCCCGAGAGTCGTGAGTGCGCCGGCGCCAAGACGAACGGTACGTCTTGGTGGCATTTTTGGTTGCAGTTCCCCAGGTTCTCGTTTAGATTAGAAAACTCAATAGGCTCCGCGCGTTGCGGTGTGGGTTCCGTTCGGAACCCGCTTTGGCCCACGGTGTGTGTCGTCCGTGTAGTCGAGAGAAGAAGAGGTGTAAGCATGAGAAAGCGTTCTTGTAGCCTTGTGCAGGCCACGTTGTTGGCCTGCGGCACAATCGGACTGCTGACGTCGCTCGCGACGGCCCAGCAGGTCCAGAAGTCTCAACCCGTGAAGCCGGCGATCGCTGAGCAGAAGGCGAAGTCGTCGGCTCTGGCCCCCTCGACGACACCTGCCGGCAAGCAGCAGGCGGTCCAGGCCCACGCCACCGGCGCACGCCCGACGGGCAATGAGCCGGCGGTCCAGTTCACGGCGCCCGGCGCTGGCGGCCAGGCCGGCGGCGGCGTGGTTGTCCGTGGCAATGTTCTGGTTGACGACTGCAGCGATGCAGGCATCCAGACGCTCTCTGACGGCACCTACGCCTTCAGCATCGTCGGCTTTGGCGGCACCGACGTCGATTCGTGCGCATTCAACAATAACATCGACGGCTGGTTCATCTACAACGCCACGCAGACCGGCAACGTCAACTTCCAGACCTGCGACATCGCCGACTTCGACACGGTCTTCTCCGCGTTTGATTTCTGCGGCGGCACGCAGCTCGGCTGCATGGACGACGGCTGCACGTCGCCCGGCTTCCGCACGAACTGGACGTTCCCCGTGACGGCCGGTTCGAGCTACCTGATCCGCATCTCCGGCTACAACGGCGCATCGGGCGGCGGCCAGTTCATCGCCGCGTTCGCGCCTCCGCCGAACTGCTACGACTGCCAGCCGGGCGCTGTCAATGAGAACGAGGCCGACTGCGGCCTCTCCGGCAGCGACGACACCAACGGCGGCTGCAACTCGCTGAACAACCCCGGCGTCGGCACCAGCATCTCGCTCGGTGACAACGTCTGCGGCACCACCGCCGTGATCGCCAACCTGACGCGCGACACCGACTGGTACATCTTCACCCTCACCGAGGACACCCAGGTCACCTGGGACGTCACCGCCGAGTTCCCGGTCCTGGTCGGCTTCATCGCCGCCCCGTGCCCCAACGGCGCGTTCATCCCCGGCACGGCCTTCACCGCCGCGCCGTGCACCCCGGTCTCCAGCACGGCCTGCCTCGCGCCGGGCACCTACTACGCGTTCGTGGCCTGCTCCTCCTTCGCGACCGAGATCTCCTGCAACGGCGGCGAGGGCTCCCGCTACACCGCGAGCTTCACCGGCGTCGCGTGCGATGCCCCGGATCCGGCGGCCAATGACCTCTGCGAGAACGCCGAGGTCATCCCCGGCTCGCCGATCCCGACCACGGTCTTCGGCACCACGACCGCCGCGACCGCCTCGGGCGCGACCTGCGTCTCCAACGCCCCGGACGTGTTCTACTCCTTCACGCCCGACGTGACCGAGACGTACCTCATCGATACCTGCGGCTCCAGCTACGACACGTCGCTCGCCGTCTACACGGACTGCAGCCTCGCCGGGCAGCTCGCCTGCAACGACGACTTCTGCGGCTTCCAGTCCAGCGTGACGGTCCCGATGACTGCCGGCACGACCTACATCATCCGCGTCGGCGGCTTCGGCACCGCGTCGGGTGACTTCGTGCTCAACCTCGCCGTGGCGCCCCCGCCGCCCGAGTGCTTCGACTGCCCGATGGGCTCGATCGACGAGATGGAGGCCGACTGCGGCCTGCTCGGCGACTTCGTCAACGGCGGCTGCAACTCCGAGCCCCCGGTCTTCACCTCGATCGCTGTCGGCCAGACGGCCTGCGGCACCACCGGTGTCCTCGCCAACAACACACGCGACACCGACTGGTACGAGTTCACCCTCGCCGAGGGCACCGAGGTCACCTGGAACGTCACCGCCGAGTTCCCGGTCCTGGTCGGCTTCATCGCCGCCCCGTGCCCCAACGGCGCGTTCATCCCCGGCACCGCCTTCACCGCTGAAGCGTGCACCCCGGTCAGCTCGACCATCTGCCTCCCGGCCGGCACCTACTACGCGTTCGTGGCCTGCTCCACGTTCGCCAGTGACATCATCTGCAACGGTGGCCCGGGCTCCCGCTACACGGCGACCCTCTCCGGCATCCCCTGCTCGCCGTACGTTCCGCCGAACGACGACTGCAACACCGCCGAGGTTCTCACCGAGGGCGTAGTCGCGTTTGGTGACAACACCAACGCGAACACGACCACCGTCCTCGACGCCCTCACCGGC
>JAEYNG010000204.1 GCA_023412695.1 Planctomycetota bacterium
GTGGCTCGGCGCCGACTGGGAGGGGCCAGGGGGGGGCGGCGGGCTGTTCTTCGCGAGCGATTACTTCGACAAGATGTACGAGTTCGCGCAGGACCTGATCCGCAAGGGCAAGGCGTACGTCTGCGACTTGTCGGCGGAGGAAGTCGCGGCGAGGCGCGGCAAGCCCGGCGTCCCGGCGACCAGCCCGTTCCGCGACCGCCCGGCCGAGGAGAGCCTGCGGCTACTGGAGGAGATGAAGCAAGGCAAATATCCCAATGGTGCCAAGACACTTCGTGCGAAGATCGACCTGGCCTCGCCGAACTTCAATCTGCGCGACCCGGTGATGTACCGTATCGTGCACGAGCATCACCACAATACCGGCGACGCGTGGTGCATCTACCCGATGTACGACTGGGCGCACGGCATCGAGGACTCGCTCGAGGGGATCACGCACTCCATCTGCACGCTGGAGTTCGAGGACCACCGCCCGCTGTACGACTGGTTCATCAACGCGATCAACGAGGGGCGTACGGGGCGGGAGAAGATCAACCACGCCCAGCAGATCGAGTTCGCCAAGCTCCGTCCGACCTACACGGTCATGAGCAAACGCAACCTGCTCAAGATGGTGCAGGACAAGATCGTGAACGGGTGGGACGACCCGCGCATGCCGACGATCAGCGGCCTGCGCCGCCGCGGCTATACGCCCGAGTCCATCCGCAACTTCTGCGAGGACATCGGCGTCACAAAGGTCGAGAGCTTCATCGACATCGCGCGGCTCGAGAACGCCGTCCGCGAGCACCTGAACAAGGCCGCGCCGCGCGCGATGGCCGTGCTGCGACCGCTGAAGCTCGTCATCGAGAACTGGCCCGCGGGGAAGGTCGATGAGCTCGACTTCGTCGCGAACCCCGAGGATCCCGGCGCGGGAACACGCAAGGTGCCGTTCTCCGGCGAGCTGTACATCGAGCGGGACGACTTCATGGAGGTCCCCGCGAAGAAGTTCTTCCGGCTTGCGCCGGGCGTCGAGGTGCGGCTGCGCTGGGCGTATTTCGTCAAGTGCACGGGCGTCGTGAAGAACGATGCCGGCGAGGTGACGGAAGTCCGCTGCACCTACGACCCCGCGACTCGCGGCGGGGACTCGCCCGATGGCCGCAAGGTGAAGGGCACGATCCACTGGGTCAGTGCGCAGCACGCCGTCCCGGCGGAGGTGCGGCTGTTCGACCGGCTCTTCACCGCCGAGCAGCCCGGCAAGCGCACCGAGAACTGGATGGATGACCTGAACCCCAACTCACTCGAGATCGTGAAGGCGTTCGTCGAGCCGCACGTGGCGTCGGTCCTCAAACCCGGCAACACGTGGGAGAATGGCGGGGGGTTCCAGTTCGAGCGGCTGGGGTACTTCTACGCCGATCAGGATTCGAGGCCAGGTGCGCTCGTCTTCAACCGCACGGTGACGCTGAAGGACACGTGGGCCAAGGAAGCGGCGAAGGCGTGATCACGGCTTGCCGAACATCGCGGTGAAGCTGGCGAGGCCGACGTAGATCCCGCACGCCGTCGCGATGAACACCAGCGCAAGCAGGGCGATGCCCATCCGGCTCGACTTGGTATTGTCGAACGCGCTCGCGAGGATCGGGAACCGGGCACGCACGACCAGCCCGGTCAGCCCGTCCTGTTGCCAGCCCCGGTACAGATCGATGACGACCCACGCCGTCACGACCAGACCGATGATGACCATGTACTGCTTGCCGGTGGATGGATGCCGCGCCGCCTGCCAGGCGCCCACGATCAGGAACGTCGCCCCGAAAAGGAACACCAGCCACGGAACCCAGCGCGTCTCGTGCCACTTCAGTTTCTTTGGCTCCGGCGGCCGCGGCGGGATGAGATGGACAGGATCAATCGGCACGTGGGATCGCCTCCGATGGAGTGATTCGGATTAGACTACCGCGTATGTCGTGGTGGCGTCATCCTCCGCATCCTGCTCAGCGGCTCGCCCAGAAGCTCGGTTTCGAGGTCTGGATGGCGGAGTATCTCTATTCGTACTGCAAGAAATCCTGCCCGATGCTTGCTTGGCCGGGCGTCGCAACCGGCGCACTGGTGACGATCGCGTGGTGGATCATCATGGGCCAGGGTCTTCGCTGGATCATTCCGACATACCAACCCGGCAGCGAGGAGAAAATCTGGCAAATACTCGCGATCCTCGTCTATCAAATCGTGGTTGTCATCGCCGGAGGAGTTTACTTCGGCTCACTGATCAAATGGCGCATGATTGACCATGCGGTCCGTCGATTCATGGTCAAGCACATCGACACCCCTCAATGCCTCGCCTGTGGCTACGGACTGACCGGCGTGCCCCGATCTGCTGACGGCGTACTCCGTTGCCCGGAGTGCACGCAGGACTGGCCATGGCTCAAGGCGATCCCGTACCCGCGGCCGTACATGGCTGCGATCGACGGGCCTTCACCGCTCGTCCGGGAACCTGCATCCGACGCTGCCCCGGCCTCGCGCGACGCCGGCCCCGCCGCATAGCCATCACAGACGCCACGGGTTGCCCCGTCCGCGCCGATTGACCCGCCTGCACAGGCGAACCCCCGATTTCGGCCGGATTCATCTGCGCGCAATCTGCGCCCCTCCGTCTGCCGACCTCCTCCATATCCGGGAGGCACCGGAGCAGTCGGAGCATGTCGGTTTCCAAACGAACGCTCGCCGCGAACATGATGGTCGCAGCTTCCGCGCTCGTCGCCGGCGCGGGGGTGGCAACGCCCGCACAGGCGATCGTGGTCGAGGGCATGCAGAGCATGCCGCGTCCGGACGGCGCCGCCGTCGGCCAGTGGGCCGGGTCCTCCGGCGTGCCCGTCGGTCCGCACTGGTTCATCACGGCGCGCCACGTCGGCGGCGCGGTCGGTTGGTGGTTCCTCTGCAACGGCCAGTGGTACCAGGCCGTCGAGATCCGCGAACACCCGTCGCTGGACCTGCAGATGGTCCGTGTCGCCGAGACCTTTGAGACGTATCACCGTATCGCTACAGGCGTCACCTCGGGCGATCCGTGCGTGATGGGCGGCTGGGGCGTCACCACCAGCGGGCCGCTCGCCGATAACGCGGGCTACGCGTGGGGCGGCGCGCACGTCGAGACCTGGGGCGCGAACGTCATCCAGAACGTTTCGGCGATCATCTCCGTCCGTTTCGATGCGCCCGGCACCAACAACGCCGTTCCGTACGAGGCGAGCTTCGCCGTCAACGACAGCGGCGGCGGTCTGTTCACGTGGGGCGCGGACGGCCAGCTCGAACTCGCCGCGATCGCCGTGAGCATCTCGGGGTTTGGTCAGGCGGCGTATGGCCAGGCGGGTTACGCCGTGCGCCTCGAGTCGGTGAAGCCGTGGATCATGGAGGTCGCCGACCCCGAGGCTCCGGTGTCGTCGTCGATCGTCGCACCGCGTGCGTCGCTCGCCGCGCCGGGTTGGGTCGGCATCGCCGGCACGGCCATGTTCATGACCGGGCTTTACGGTGTCCGCCGTCGAGGCCGTCGCTGAGCCTCACCCTTCGTCGATCAGCTCGAGCCGGGCATACTCCAGCACCAGCGTCTTGAGGCCGACGTCGCGGAAGCGGATCTGCGCCCGCGCACCCGCGCCGCCCGTCACGCCCTCGACGCGACCGACCCCGAACTGCGGGTGGCGAACCGTCGCGCCCGGCGCGATCGCTTTGCCACCGACCTTCGGCCTGCCCGCCGCGGACGTGGACGGCCTTGATGCGGCGCGACGCGCCCCGTCGAGGTCGAACGCCGGACGGTCCCACCCCGGCTCGTCGTAGCCTGCCTGATCCGACTCGCTGACAAAGTCCGGCGGCAGTTCATTGAGGAAGCGGCTTGCGATCTGCCGCTCCGGCACGCCGCGGAACGAGCGGTACTTGGCATTGGTCATCAGCAGCCGCTGCATCGCACGGGTGATGCCGACGAAGCACAGCCGCCGCTCTTCCTCAAGCTCATCGGGCATCTCCGCGACGCGTGCGTGCGGCAGAACACGCTCCTCGAGCCCGACCATCGCGACGGCCCCAAACTCCAGGCCCTTCGCCGCGTGCAGCGTCATCAGCGTCACCGCCCCCTGCGCCGGGTCGACGCTGTCCGCATCCGCTACCAGCGTCACCTGCTCCAGGTACGCGTGCAGCATCGTCAAC
>JAEYNG010000213.1 GCA_023412695.1 Planctomycetota bacterium
GAACCACGCGGAGAGGAAGGCGAAGATGTCGGGCACATCCACGCCGTTGCTCCCGTTCCAGTCGGCGGTCGCGTCTTCCGCGAACCACAGGCTGAGGAACGCAAAGATGTCCGGCACGTAGGCCCCGCCGGAGTCATTGAGATCGACATCGCAGCCGCCGCCCGCCGGGGTTACGCTGAAGGTAAGCGACGGCGACGGACCGCCAACGCCGCCACCCGCGCCGATGCCCGAATCGATCGGCGCGGTCCACGACACCTCGCCCAACCCGATGAGTGAGAGCGTGTACGAGCCCGGGGCGAGCTGCCCGGTTTCCGAGACGTTGATGCTGTAGTCCGGGTCGGCGGTCTGAGCCTCGAAGATCACCGTGTTATCGGCGCTGGTCAGTCGCAGCACAATCGAGAAATCGACGACAGTGCCGGGGATGAACGACGGGCCGGCGCACGAAGTCTGAGCGTCGAGCTGGAAGGTCACGGCCTCGGCGACATCGAACGTCATCGAGAACTCATTGGTCGCCGTGCTGAGCGCCGAGGCTCCGGGCGCGCCGCCGCCGCCGAGATTCATCGCGAACGTCTGAACCTGGATCGTGTTCGCGCCGTCCCAGCCGCTGGTCTGTACCTGCGTTCCGCCGATGAAGCTCACCGGCAGGGTGAGCTCGCCCAGGCATGTGAAGTCACCGTAATACCCCGCCGGCGCATCGTGCACGATCGGCCCGTACTCCACCGTGCTTCCGCCCGGATCGGTCGAGGTGCTGTACACCGTCACCGCCCGGGTTTGGCTCGTCGGGACGAGCGGCTGGGCCGCGGCCGAAGAAGTTACCGCCGCGGCGGCAAGAAGTGCAACAACGGAACCTGAGGACATACGCATATTCCAGAGCCTCCCGATCAATGGAGCAGATCCCTCCCGTTCCCAGTCTAAACGAAGACGCGACTTTCGCAAATTGTTTTCAAAACAATTCTGATCCTCCGCTCTGGCGGACCCGAGCGGTTTGTGGTATATCACTGACCGGCAGATCAGCCCGGGGATCGATGTCTACCACCAACGCCGCTCCCGAAAGTCCGCTCCAAGCCGAAGCGCTTGAGGTTGTGCCGCGCATCCAGAGGGGCCTGGAGCGGGTGATCGCCTCGCTCCCCGGGCCGACTTCGCGGCCGCGGGACCTTGTCAAGCTCCTTGGCATCCACCACTCTCTCGCGTGGAAGGTCTTGCGCGTTGCCACCGGGACCGAGCCGCTCGCGATTGCGCAGTACATCCCGGGCGCGGCGGGTATCGAGCTGTTCCTCGACGCCGCGTCGAAACAGGGCGTGCCCGAGGCGAGACTCGAAGAGGCGCGGCGTGCGCACCGCAAGTTCCGCGCGCTCATCGACGAGCATGCCGGCGATCGTCCGTCACTGGAGCTCATGCTCCGCGGGCTCGAGCCCGGCCGCGCCGCCCACGCCGAGCGCCGCTCGCTCCGACGCGCGGCCTTCCTCTGCAACAGCTCGACCTGGGGCGTGCAGATCCGCACCCGCTTCCTCAGCAAGATCCACCGCCCGGGCAGTCAGCCGGGCATGATGGACATTGCCCTGGTCCGCGGCTTCCTCGGCGTCCGGCGGGTCCGGGCGGACGCGCCGCTCACGCTGGCGCGCGTCGTGACGGTGGATAACGACGGCGTCGCACGTCGGTCCTCTCGCTCGCTGCCCCTCGACCCTGATGCCGCGAACGACGATGCGCCGCTTGTGCGGAGGTTCTGCACCAATCCGCTCCCCGAGATCCGGACCGTCCCCGGCCCCGGCGGGGTGCAGCAGGTGCAACTCTGTCGAGGCCCGGTCGGCGAGCGTGCCGCGGTGAATCTTTGCATGGCCGAGCTCCAGCCCAACGCCGCGCCCGCGCGGCGAGATGCCCACAACACGGTAAGCAACACAGCTGTTGAGGTCCGCTCGCCCATCGAGACACTCATCATCGATCTCTGGGCGCACCAGGGAACGTTTGCCGGCATGTCGCCCCGGTGCGCCACGTACAGCGAGCTTTCGGGGCAGCCGTGGTATCTCCACCCCGCAGAGAGTCTGCAACAGCTGCCGATGATCGAGTCCGTGCAAACGCTCGGCCGCGGGCTGTCGGGCGCTGACCTTGCCGACGCCCCGGAGTACCGCGGACTCATGGACTGGACATTCCAGCGTCTCGCGATCGATCCGCAGGAGTATGTCCTTCACCGCCTCAGGATCGAGTTCCCGCTCATCGCAACCGCGGTTGTGCTTTCGATCGATATGCCCGAGTGACGCGAGCGCGGTGCAAATGAAAAGCCCCGGGCAGTTGCCCAGGGCTTGAGGACTCTTTTGGATCGCGGCCGGCTCAGCAGCCAGCGAACCACAGGCTGAGGAACGCAAAGATATCAGGCACGCCGATGCCGGGTTCGCCGTCGATATCGGCGCTCTCGTCCCCGGCGAACCAAGCGGACAGGTACGCGAAGATGTCCGGCACCTCGACGGTTCCGCTCTCGTCGAAGTCCGCGGCGCACGGAGTCCCGGCCGGCACCAACACCGCTACATTGACCGAATCGGGGGTGTGCGGCTTGAACAGGCCCAGGCTCCCCCGTTCATCGACCGGGCCGGACTCGGCCTCGAACCAGAAGTTGTACATCGTTCCCCATCGCAGCGCGTTGGCGTTGGGGTTCTGCGCGAACGTCTGCGAGCTGCTCCAGACCAAGCTGTCATCGAGCTCCACAGCGACCCAGTCCGTGTTCGAATAGACCTCGCCGGAGTGGTAATCGATATCCTTGAACCCGACGCTCCCGGGCACCACGACGACGCCCGACGCGAGCGGGACTGAGAACGACCCAGCGGCGACGTCCGAGCACAGGTTGTAGATGGCGTACTCGTACCGCCAGCGCCCGTTCCCGAGGTCGAGCACCTTGTTGCCAACGAAGAACCGCCCCTCGTTCGGCACGTCAACCGCTTCGATCGTAACGGAGGGATCAACCACGTTCGGGCCGCCGCCGTGCTCACGCCAGGCGTAGATCGCCGGCTTGCCGACCGCCGCTGTTCCCTGAACAGCGATATTTGTTCCGCTGACGGTCGCGCGGCGGTAGGTCGCGTTGTTGTTGCGGTTACCGGCGTTCGCGTCATCGGTCCCGACGTACACGCCGTCAACGAAGTACTGCGCGCCGGGGAAGTTTGACGGGTTCATGTCCGAGGCCTGGATCTGCAGACGCTTGAAGATCGCGTTGCCGCCGGCGTTGTGCGGTCCGGCGAACGCGCCGGTCCAGGCGTTGATGCCGGACCTGGGGCTCAGGAAGCCGTGTTGAGAGTTCCAGCCGGCGCCGTACACGTCGAGACACCCAACGCCCAGCACGTTACCTCCCTGGCCATTGCAGCCGAAGCCGCAGCCGTTGCCCGCCGCGGCGCAGCACGCTCGCTTGCACCAGGACTGACCGATCTGCACGAGCCGCCCGTTGTGCAGCCGGAACGCGTTCATCGCATAGGCCGGGGTGCCGTTGTTGGCCCAAATCAGGTTCTGATTCCCGACGTTGCAGGTCCAACTGCCCAGCGCGTAGGCATTGATCCCGCCGATCGTTCCCATGAACGCGGCCTCGCTGGGATCCTGCAGGATGACATCCGGACCCTGCGAGAGTTGCGCGTCCGCGCTCGAAACTACGCCCAACGCCGCGGCAAGCCAGGCCGCTCCAACCGTCACACGTGTCCGCTTCATCTCGGTTCTCCACAATGGGGATAAGTCGCTCGCTGCCGGCACACCCCGGCAGCACCTGCCCAATTCGCCCACGCCATTCCAATATGACCGCGCCGGGAAGAAAATCCCGTGGCAAACGGTTCGCGAGGCTGGCATGACAAGTTCCTGTTCAATTTGCAGAACGCAGTGCAGGTCGAGCCATCCGATGACGTATAAGAGGAACAGGTCCGCTGAAGGAGTGAGCTATGCATCGCGCCGGAATGTCCCCCGTTGTGGCGTTGTTGACGGTGCTGCTTGTTGTCGCAACGGCGTTTGAGCGCCCGTGCTATGGACAGCAATCCGCACGCCCCGAACGGTCCGGCTCAGAGGTCGATCTTCGCCCCAAGTTCACAAAGGGACAGATCACCCGGTACGAAATGAAGATCGATACCCAATCGCGGCTTGCGTCAAAGGAGATGCCCGAGCTCGATCAGAAACAGTTGATGCAGCAGCACTTACAGCTCTCGTTGCGTGTCGTCGAAACGGGCGATGAAGGCACAACTGTCGAGCTCGTGTACGACGCGGCGAAGATGGTCTTCGAGAACGACGAGTTCACGGCCGAGTACGATAGCACCAAGCCCGCGGCGACCAAGCCCGCCTCCAAGACCCCCGCCGACCCTCTCGACATGGCCGACCCCTCAAAG
>JAEYNG010000240.1 GCA_023412695.1 Planctomycetota bacterium
ACACGGTTGACCGTATCGTCGAAAAGACCTCACGCAATACCGGCGCAACGCTCTGCCTCGCCGTAAACTATGGCTCGCGTGCAGAGATCGCCGACGCCTGCCGCTCGATCGCCACCGATGTCGCTGCCGGCCGCCTCCCGACCGATGCGATTACACCCGAGTTGATCTCGTCCCGCCTCTACACCACCGGCCTCCCCGACCCTGACCTGCTCATCCGCACCGCGGGTGAAATGCGTGTCAGCAACTACCTGCTCTGGCAGATTTCCTATGCCGAGCTGCACGTCACCCCTGTGCTCTGGCCGGACTTTGGCGTCGCCGACCTCCACGCCGCGATCCGCGACTTCGCCTCGCGGTCCCGCCGCTTCGGCGGTCTCGAAGAATCGCAAAGCCCGCGACCGCGGTGCTGAGCGCGCGATCAGGCTAATCTACTCGCCGTGCTGCGACACCGCCTCCTCCTCGCTCCCGTATTCATCGCCGCGTTTCTCGGCCTGCTATGGCTCGACGAGTGGCTCGACCATGAGCCCGCACCGGACGTGCTCGGATGGCTCGGCCACGACGTCGATGGCACGCTCCCGGCAAACGTCGTTCTGTTTGCGATCGGCCTGGCGATCGTATCCATCGCCGCCCGAGAGCTCGGACGGATTTTTCACGCCGGCGGCGTCGCCGCGTCCCGGCGTTGGATGTCCATCGCCGCGATCGCCGGGCTCTCCGTCTCGGCCGGATTCCCCGCGACCATGCCCCCTGAGCAGGCCGTCGCAGTTGCCTCCACCTGCGGCGCGCTGGTGCTCATCGGTTCGCTGCTCTGGCACATCCGCGCGCGGAAGCTCCAGGGTGCGACGGCCGCTGCCGGGGCTGCGATGTTCGCCTTCGTCTACCTCGGCTTGATGTTCGGCTTTATGATGGCGATCCGCAAGGACCACTCCGCATGGCTCCTGCTCGCGATCGTCGCGATCGCCAAGTCCTGTGACACCGCCGCGTACTTCACCGGCAAGTCCATCGGCAGACACAAGCTCATCCTCTGGATCAGTCCCGGCAAAACATGGGAGGGACTCGCCGGCGGCGTGATTGGTGCAGCCCTTATCGCCGTGCTCTGTGGGTGGCTCCTGCGAACATACGGCAACCCTGAGGGCCCGCTCGCCGGCGCCCCTTGGTGGAAGGCCGCCGCATTCGGCGCGATTCTCGCACTCGCTGGTCAGGCGGGCGACCTCCTCGCCTCCGTCCTGAAGCGAGACGCGGGGCTGAAGGACTCCGGACGCATCCCGGGGTTTGGCGGCATCCTCGACATGATCGACTCACTCCTCGTCGTCTCCCCGGTTGCCTACTGGCTGCTCAGGCTGATGTAGCACGAACAATCTGCGACCGCCCGCTCCGGCCCCCGCCATTACGGGTGAGATGCACGGGTCGTACTCGGCAAATGGACGAGTTCTTGCACTTCCAGCCTGCTCCGAGCGTGCCAATCGCCGCTCTGAGGTGTATACTTCCCGTGTTCGCGCGATTGACATTCCGTGCACCCCCGGGGCCGACTGCATGAGCCTTACCAAGCAGCTCCTTGATCTTTTCCGAGTCGATAAACAGCTCCGCGGCTTGAGGCATCGCCTCGAAGCAGCGGAGCGTTTTCTTTCTCAGCAGCAAGGGCAGCTTGCGGAACTCGATCGAACACGGACCGATCTGACCGGGCAGGTCCGTCAACTCCGCGCCGCCGCGGCGAACGACGAGGGCGAGGCGCAGCGTCTCGATTCCCGGATGGCCGCCATCCGCGAGCAGATGAACCAGACCAAGACCGCCAAGGAATACCAGGCGCTCGTCACCGAGCTCAACACCTTCAAGACGCAGAAGGCCGAGTTCGAAGAGCGAGCGATCGAGGCGATGGGCCGCGTCGAGCAGTCCGACGCCCGCCTGAAGGAGATCGACGGTCAGGTCGAGGAGCGTTCAAAGATCGTGGCCAAGGCGACGCAGGAACGCGACGAGCGCTCCGCCGAGATCAAGGACCGCGTGACCGAGCTCATGGCCCAGCGCCAGGAGCTCGCCAAGGCGATCCCCGCGTCCAACCTGACCGAGTTCGAGCTGCTCGTCAAGGCCCGCGGCGACGAGGCGATGGCGCACATCGAAATGATTGACCGCCGTGCACACGAAGGCTCATGCTCCGCGTGCATGATGGCGATCCCGGTTGAGTCGCTCAGCGCACTCATGGCCGGCAAGCTCACCCGCTGCCCCTCCTGCCGGTGCTACCTCTTCATCGAGGAAAGCATCATGAACCAACCCGAGGAGCCGCGGAAGCGCAAGTCTTCTAAGAAGAAGGAAGCCAAGGAAGAGGTCGCCAAGACCTGATCCTTTCCGCGGCCGGCGCAACCTTCGCTACGCTCTGATCATGCCGGGCGAGAAGCTCATCCACGCGTGCGGTTGGAGTCGTAACCGCCACGCGCTCATACCCGGGATCGTCGCCCTTTGTCTCTGCCTCCCCGGGCTTTCCCAGGGCGGGCTCGCCACCGACACCGCCTGGTATGCCGCGATCGGCATGCAGTCGTGGGGGCACGCACTTGACGGTGAGCCCTCCGCACTCTGGACGCTCAGGGGAATAGCGGGTCAGCCCTATTTCAACAAGCCGCCCCTCGCGTTCTGGCTCAACGGCTGGCCGCTGCCGATCTTTGGCGCGAGCGCAACGGCCGCAAGGCTCGGCAGCGTCATTGCGTGCGTGCTCTGCGTGCTCGCCACCGCCCGCCTCGGCCGCGTGCTTGCAGGCCGCGCCGTTGGCCTTGCGGCCGGCCTCGTGCGTGCACTTACCTGGGAGTTCATACGCCACTCTCCCGCGTTCGCCCTCGACCTCTGGCTGGGGCTGTTCGTCACGCTCGCCGCCGCGGACCTCGCGACTCTGCGTTCCCGCCTCTCCATCTCCGCGGCCGTCCGCGCCGGGGCGTGGCTCGGGCTCGCCCTCATGGTCAAGCCTCTGGTGCCACTGCTCGTCCTTGTCCCCTTCGCGGGCTGGTTCGCGGTGCACCGCCCCGGGGCCCTCGCGGTGCTCCCGCTGTCCCTGTTCGCGGCGCTTGCCGTCGCCGCTCCGTGGCATCTGTCAATGTGGTGGATCCACGGCGACGCGTTTGTCGGTCAGTATTTCGGTCGCGAAGTCATCGACCGCGCCGCCGCGGCCGCAATCGCCGACACCAACCGCGGCAGCGACAGTCCGCTGTATTACCTCGTTGTGCTCGCGCGTGCGTACTGGCCCTGGCTCCTGACGCTCATCCTCGCCTGCGTCGCGCTCGCGCGTCGCGATGGCTCGGCAAGGGTCCGCTCCGCGCTCTTCCTCTCATTGGGTTGGTGCGTAGTTTGGCTCATCCTGCTCTCCGCCTTTCCCGACAAGCGGCCCCGCTACCTGCTGGTGCTCTACCCGTTCGCGTCGCTCGCCAGTGCCGCCGTCCTTTGTCGACTCGCACCCCTCGTTGTGCGTTACGCTTGGATAGCGCTGCAGCGTGCAGCCCTCCCCGTCGCCGCCGCAGTGTCTCTGCTGCTGATCCTCCTTCCCGTTCGCTTCCACCGGCCGACCGACCCACAGTGGCCCGCCCTCTTCGCATGGCTCGGTGAGCAGCCCGCAAGCCCGCTATACGTCGGCGCGTTCTCCCCGCAGCGGGCCGCACAAGTGTTCCTCGAGACCGGCGACTGGCCAATCCCGACGCGTTCGGTCACGGGCGAGCCCGTCACCGACGTCCCCGCCGGCGCAATGCTGATCTATCACCGGCGCGACGGTCTGCGCCCCGGCCCCGGTGAATCTGTGCTCTTTGCCGAGCGCGACGTGGCCGTTACGCGGCTGGAGCGGGCGCCCTGGTCGCCCGTCCCGTCGCCAGACACCGGCGAATAACACCGTTCAACCTTCGAAAAGTCCGCCCTCGGTCAGCGGCCGCCCCGCATTGGGCATGCCGATGTGCTCCGCCCCCGCCTGCGCGAGCATCCTCCCCCGACGGGTCCGCGCAAGGAACCCGATCTGCAGCAGGTACGGCTCGACAACGTCCTCGAGCGTACCGGCATCCTGGTTCAGCGTCGCCGCGACCGCCTCGAGCCCCACCGGCCCGCCCGCATATACCTTCGCGATCACCCGCAGGTACGACCGGTCCAGTTCATCAAGCCCGAGTTGATCGACCCCCTCGAGCGCAAGCGACTCGGTCACCATCTCGCTCGTCAACGCGCCATCGCCCCGAACCTGCGCAAAGTCACGCACCCGCCGCAGCAGTCGGTTCGCGATCCGCGGCGTGCCCCGCGACCTTGCAGCGATCATCGCGAGTGCCCCTTCGCCCGTCGGCCCTCGCCCCGCCGGCACGCCCAGCAGTTCGCACGACCGCCGCAGAATTGTCAGCAACTCTTCGGGCGTGTAATACCGCAGGTTGTGGGCGATACCGAATCGGCTCCGGAGCGGCGCGGAAACGAGCCCCGCCCGTGTCGTCGCACCGATCATCGTGAATGGCTTGACGCTGATCTGCACCGTCTGGGCATTCAGCCCGCTCTCCATCCGCACGTCGATCCGAAAGTCCTCCATCGCCGGATAGATGAACTCCTCGACGGCAATCGGCAACCGGTGGATCTCGTCGATGAACAGCACGTCCCCGTGCTCCACGCGCGTCAGCGCGCCGACAAGGTCCGTCGGGCGCGTAAGCGCCGGTCCGCTGGTCACGTGGACCTTGCTCCCCATCTCCTCCGCGATGACGTGCGCAAGGGTCGTCTTACCTAAGCCCGGCGGCCCGTGCAGCAGCACGTGCTCCATCGGCTCGCCACGCTGCTTCCCCGCCCGGATGGCGATATCGAGCCGCTCGATAAGGTCAGGCTGGCCGATGTACTCGGCCATGCGCTTGGGCCGCAACGACCAGTTGCGCTCCTCCGCAACAGACTCCGCCGCCGGGGAAACCAGTCGTTCAACCGCCATGCACCAAGTCTAGCGATGCCACCGGAGAATCAAACCCTCTTCGGTTACTGCTCCATATCTCCAAAGGTCACCCGCCCGCTTCGCACAGGCGGAAGGAGCTCCCCGTCTCCGCGAGCCGCGGCGATCTCGCTGCTGCACACCTTGCAATAGTCGAGCGGCCAACCGTTGATCAGGCCCGATGCGAAGACGCGCCAGTCCACGCCGGTGTACATCACGCACTCCGGATGCGTGCAATGAACGCCGCCATAGCCCGGCACGATGCACCCGTGCGCCGGGTCCGCCGGGACCTTGAGAACGTGGCCGATCTCGTGCGTCAGCGTCCATTCCCACATCCGCTCCTCGGGAACAAACACGCCCGCTCTACGCCGGATCGCGTTTGCACGGAGCACGACCATCCCGGACTCCAGCAGCCCGCCGGCACCGCGAACGACCGTCGTCGTGAAACCGGTGTGCCCGGTGCCCGCCTGGTTGCCGGGAGTGACGAGCACAAGAATCACGTTGTCTTCAACAATCGGCTTGGCCGTATACCAGAACTTTCCGGACGCCGGATCCGACGTCGTCACCGCGCCCATGATCCCGATCAGGCCATTGTCTGGCCGCTCCAGCATCACCCGCGGCGGATCGGATCGCTCCTCATCGATCGGTGGAAACGCCGCACCGGTCAGAAGCTGGTCTCCGTCAAATACGGGAAACTCAGCCGCGATATCCATATGTGGCTCTGTCGGCAGTACGAGCGTCACTGCGCGACGATGCACCTCGATCGGTGCACGGATATGCCGCGACAGTGTGCGGAGTGTGGCCTCCAGCGCTTCTTCCGGGATCTCTTCGTTGTTCACCGACGCGATATGCAGATGAACGACCGGCGACCGCAGCAACGCGGCGTTGGCCGGTCGCGTCTGAATGTCCGGGTCGTTCGCGCGCGGAGACACTCGGCACCCGCCGGCAAGTACGCACGCAACCAACGCCGCACGCCACGCCCACTTCATGGCATTCGTCCTGTTATGGATTCACGCTCTGATCACTCCGGGCGCCACCGCCGCTCGGCCGCCGGCCGCGGCGTTCACCTTCCGCGGGTTCCTTCATCTCCCATCGCGGCAGCATCTCGTCCGCGCACGCAAGGTTGTACGCCGTGATCGCCGCGCACGTCGCCGACTGCTTCAGGTACTCGGGGATCGCCAGGTCGATCTTGTCGAACTGCGTGTGCCAGCCGTGGCCGTACTCGGCCCGGCCCACCTCATCCCAGAAGAACCCTGGCACGCCCTTCCGTACGAAGCTTGCGTGGTCCGAACCGCCGCTCTGCTGGAAGTCCTCGCCGCCCGGCCGGATGTTCACGTTCAGCGGCGTCCCGTCCACCGCATCAAAGAAGTGACCATTCACGGGCGCTGTCGCCGCCGCGAGCATCGGCGCCATCTTGTCCGTGCATCCAAGCCCGCCCTCGTAGTTGGTCCCGCCGTCATCCACGAACACCGCCGAGATCTTCGGCAACAGCTCCGGGTTTCGTTCGACGTAGGAACCCGATCCGAGCAGGCCCTGCTCCTCGCCGGTCCAGAGGATGAACCGGATCGTCCGTCGCGGCTTCGCGCCCGCGGCCATCAGGATCCGCGCCGCCTCCAGCGTCACGCTCGAACCCGTGCCATTGTCGGTCGCGCCCTGCGAACCGGGACCGTTCCACGAATCCAGGTGCGCCGACACGATCACGACCTCATCCGCCTTGTCCGTGCCCGGAATCTCGGCGATCGTGTTGTACACCGGGACCGGACCCTGCGTCAGCGTGTGCTGAAGGTCGAACTCCAGGTGCACCTCCTCGCCGTCTGCAAGGCGCGAGTTGATGTAGTCGTAATCAGGCAGGCAGACACTCACCTCGACGTCCCGCGGAGCATCGGCGGCCTTTGTCTCCCGCCACCGTCGCACGCTCGTCGTCCACACACGTTCGTCGCGGGACGACGACACGAAGCCCAGAATGCCCGCGTCAATGTACGGTGCAAGTTCCTCGCGCAACGTATCGAACCTGTCCGCGTCCCGTGCGCCCATTTCCTCGGTGGGCGTTCCCGTCCGCTCGGCGTGCATCGCCAGCACGCGGTCGCTCATCGATGAGCCGGTGCCGCGCATGTCCGTCCGTCCCGGCGTGATGACCGCCTTCCGTATCACCCACGCGCCCTTGAGCTGCTCGCGCATGCTCTCGAACTCTTCCGCCGACTCCGGCATGCGTACCACCGGTCCGCGCACCGGCCCCTCCGTCCCGTGCACCCATGCGAGGGTCGTGAACTGCAGGTCACGGACCTTGCGGTAGTCCATCTCCGGCTCCGCCCCATCGCCGGCCGGCTCTTCCCGCTCCGCGCCGCGCTCGGGCCGCTTGGGGCGCGCCAGCATGACCGCGCCGGTCGACGGCCCGCGATCAAACCTCGTCTCGATCTCGCCCCACTTGTCGAGCTCGACGTTCGACAGACCCCACTCCCTGAACTGCTCCGCCGCCCAGTTGTTCGCCGCCTCGCACGCGGTCGAGCCCGTCAATCGCGGCCCGATCTGCTGCGTCAGGTGCGTCAGGTGGTTCATCACCTGATTGCGGTTCACACCCTCGTCCAGGATGCGCTGAATCGTCGCCTCGTCGCCCATCCTGATCGCCGGGACCGGCGCACGCTCCTTGTTGATGATCGCATACCGGGCGGTCTCGATGATCTCCGGCCTAGTGGCCGATGCCGCATCGGTCTGGCAGCCGCCGGCAACCATCGAAAGCGGCACGAGCAGCCCCGCCGCGAGCAGGACCGAGCGGGCGGGACGAGCAAACGGCGACGAACTGGACCACATGTGCAGCACTCCCAACCCACGTGACAACCCCGCCCGCGCAGCCGGACAGCGTGCCACGATACCATCTTCTGCACCTTCGGTTCCAGTCCGAACCGGTTAACGCCGGTTTCCTACCGCCCCGGTCGGTAGACCCTTCCGTCGCCAAAGCGAGAGGAGCGATTCCCGATCGGTTGTCTCCCAGACGCTACCGTCCTCGAGCGAGCTCCGGACAAGGTTTCCGGTCGCGTCATAGAGGAAGCTCACCGGGGTGGCGTCATCGCGATAGGTCGTCTGCACCTCCCAGACGGCCTTGGCGCCGCCGGACTTCGCCGGCGACAGC
>JAEYNG010000267.1 GCA_023412695.1 Planctomycetota bacterium
CGGGCGGGGAGTTTTTCTTCTTCTGGCTCTTTGACGGGGCGACGCAGGAGTTTGTCAACTTTGGGCTGGTGAGCGATTCCGGGGCGGCATCGTTCGAGCTTCCCGGGGTGTACTTGAACGGCGGCCAGCCGCTGCTGGCGGACCACGAGTACGAGCTGCGGCTCGTGCTCGCGACGGTGAGCTCGCAGCTGGTGGATGTACCGATCTTCCCTCATCGGCGGGATGCCGCGCAGTCGTATCTGGAGACGAGCATCCGGTTCACAACGGTGCCCTCGCCGGCGGCCGTCGCGCCGCTGGCGGTATTGGCCCTGCTTCGTCGCTGCCGCCGCGGGTAAACGCTTGGGATGGTGGTACACTGACGGCAGGCACCGGAGATCGAACATGCGGGACCTGCTCAGGGCGGC
Source organism: Planctomycetota bacterium (assembly GCA_023412695.1). Lineage (GTDB taxonomy): Bacteria > Planctomycetota > Phycisphaerae > Phycisphaerales > UBA1924 > JAHBXL01. The sequence goes on from JAEYNG010000267.1 coordinate 405, forward strand.
GGTGGTGTGCGTGGTGGTCGCGTTCTGGGCGTCGCCCGCGGGGGCTGCCCCGCCCGCCGCGCCGCCCGCGGGGACATATACCGGCGAGGGGCTGACGGTTGTGCTGAAGCGCAGCGGCGAGGTGTACACCGGGACGGTGTCGCTGAACGGGAAGACGTACCCGCTCGATGCGGACTTTGACGAGGATGAGGGGCTGACCGGATCGTTCGAGGTCGGCGATGACGACTTCGAGTTCGAGGCGGTGTATGAGAACGGGGTGATGAAGTTCCGCACGGGCGGGACGGAGTACGTGCTCCGGGGTGAGGGCGCGGCGAGGCAGCCGGAGAACCCGCTGGCGAAGAAGCCGGGCGCGGGGCCGGAGAACCCGGCCGCCACAAAGCCCGGCGCGGCCAATCCGGGCGAGGCGGCACGACCCGACGCTCCGGCGAGGCCCGCGGCGGCGGGGGATGGCGCGAACGCGGCCGGCACGCTGAGGCTCAAGCGGCTGTCGATCAAGGACCCCGGTATCAACAACATCGAGGCGGTGAGCTTTCTCGTGCCCGAGGGTTGGCGGCACGAGGGGGGCGTGGTGTGGATGCACAGTTACAGCATCCTCGCGAACCTGCTGATGAAGATCACCGACCCTGCAACGGGCGCGCAGATCGAGTTCCTGCCGATGCAGAACTTCACGTGGATCGAGAACCCGGTGTTCCCGATGCAGAACTTCAGCAACTACATGGGCAACATTGTGCATCCTCCCATTCGCGACGCGGGGGAGTTCGTGCGGGCCATGTACTCGCCTCAGGCGCTACCGCATTTGCGAGGTGCGCAGCAGGTGGCCGTCGAGCGGCTGCACGGGATCGAGAAGCAGTATGCGCAGGCGGTGCAGCAGGCCCCGGCGGGCGGGCAGGCGTCGGTGTACTCGGGGAAGGTGCGGTACGAGTATCAGCGTGACGGCAAGGCGTGGGAGGAGGACATCTTCCTGTTCCTAAGTTATTACAGCGGGCAGGGCATGACCATCTGGAGCGTCGGGCAGGCGTACGCGTTCCGCGCGCCGAAGGATGCGGGCGGGCTGGACAAGTTCGCGCCGGTCATGACGACGGTGGTGAACACGTCGCGCGTGAGCCAGGACTGGTTCAGCGGGTACATGTACGTCAGCCAGCTCTTCCGCAACAACCAGATGCAGAGCATCCGCGATGCGACGCGGCTGAGCCAGATGATCTCGCAGAACGCCGAGGAGAGCCGCAAGATGTGGTCGGAGGTGTACGCGCAGCGCAACGCCTCGCAGGACCGCATCAACCGCGAGTTCGGGGAGTACATCCGCGGCGTCGAGACGTACAGCAACCCGTATGAGAGCCGCGAGGTGCAGCTGCCCGCGGGCTACCGCGACGCGTGGGTGAACGCGCAGGGGGAGTACCTGCTGGTTGGGCCGGGCGGGCACGACCCGAACGTGGGCTCGACGGTGGAATGGCGGCGGATGCAGCCGGTGGAGTGAGCGGGAATTGCTGGAAAGTCCGCCCGGCGGTCGATGTTCGGTGCCGCACCCTGTCCGGGCGCGTGAGGTGGTAGCGGGGGGTCGGGGGAGGGGCGTCCGGCTTGAAGGAGCCTCGCCATGGCCTTCCTCACCGATCTCTGGCTTCCGATCGTTCTGACGGCAGTTGCGCTGTTCTTCTGCAGCTTCCTCGCGTGGGCGATCCTGCCGCACCACAAGGACGACTATTCCTCTGCGCCCGATGAGGAGGCGATGCGCAGCGCGGTGCGCTCGCTGAACCTTGCGCCGGGCCGCTACATGTTCCCGAACTGCAAGGACTCCAAGAGCATGAAGGACCCGGAGTTCCAGAGGAAGATGACCGAGGGGCCGATGGGGATGCTCAACGTCTGGCCGGTGCCGAGCATGGGCAAGAACATGGCGTTGACGTTCCTCACATTTCTTATCGCCAGCGCGTTCATCGCCTACCTCGCGCGGCTCACGCTCCCCAACGGCGCGGAGTTCGCCAAGGTGTTCCAGGTGGTCGGCGCCGCGGGCATTTTGACCTGGTGCTTCTCGTTCATACCGAACATGATCTGGTTCAACGGCGGCGCACGCGCGATCGTGATGTGCATCATCGACGGCGTCGTGTATGGGCTCGTCACCGGCGCGGTGTTCGCGTTCCTCTGGCCCGCGGCGACGAGCGGCCTGCCGTTTCCGATCGGACAATGACCGGCCGCCGCTACGATGCGGCCATGCCAAGCCCCTACTCCCGGCGCGCCGAGGATGCCCCAACGTTCTCCGTCGTCAGCGATATCTACCGCGTGCTCGCGAGCGAGGACAGCACGGGCGGCATGCTCGGGCTGATCGACGCGATCGTCCCGCCCGGCGGCGGGCCGCCGCCGCATGTGCACACGCGCGAGGACGAGTTCTTCTACATCCTCGACGGCGAGATCACGTTCTACATCGAGTCGGGCGAGGCGATGTCGACACTCCTCGCCAAGCGCGGCACGTTTGTCTTCGCGCCGCGCAACCAGAAGCACCGGTTCCGCAACGAGTCTGGCGCGACGGCGCGCATGCTCTTCGGCGTTCTGCCGGGAGGCATGGAGCGCCTGTTCGAGGATGCGGGCACGCGGCTCGAGCCCGGCGCGACCGCGGCCGCGCCGTTCACGGAGCCGGACTTGATCAAGCTTGCACAGACCGCCGCCGAGAGGTACGGCTGCCAGATTTTCCCGCCTGCTGAATGACGCAGATCACGGGCGCGCAGCGGGGATCTTCTCGGGATGCTCCCAGATCGCGACCTCGAAGCGGCCGCGGGAGTCCGCGGCGGCGCGGAACATGCCGTCGGAGTTGAAGACCATGGCGATCTCGCCGGTGCGCGACACGGCGATCACGCCGCCGTCGTCGGGCTTGAGCACGCCGTGCACGACCTCGTTTGCCGCCTGCGAGAGCGGGATGCCCTTGTAGAGCATGCGGTCGGAGATGTCGCGCGCGACGCCGTGGCGGATGAACTCCTCGCCGGTGCCCGTGCCGGAGACGGCGCAGGAGGCGTTGTTGGCGTAGTTGCCCGCGCCGATGATCGGCGAGTCGCCGATCCGCGCCCAGCGCTTGCCGGTCATCCCACCGGTGCTCGTCGCGGCGGCGAGATTGCCGGCGGAGTCGAGCACGACGCAGCCGACGGTGCCGTAGTTCGCTCGCGGATCCGTGCCGCTTGATTCCGGGCCGGTGTTTTCGTGCAACAACGACACGCGCACGCCCTCGGGCAGCTCCGGCATCGGCTCGTTGCGTTCCTTGAGGACCTCGCCGAGGTACTTCCAACGCTTCTCGGTGAAGAAGTAGGACGGATCAACGCGGGCGATGTCCGGCCCGAGCGAGTCGGCGAACGCCTCCGCGCCCTCGCGCGAGAGGATGACGTGGCGGGTGCGCTCCATCACCCGCCGCGCGAGCCGCACCGGGTTCTTCACCGTCGTCACGCCCGCCACCGCGCCGCACTTGAGCGTTGCGCCGTCCATGATCGACGCGTCGAGCTCGTTACGGCCCTCGGCGGTGAAGACCGCGCCGCGACCGGCGTTGAACTTCGGATCGTCCTCGAGGAACATCACCACGGCTTCGGCGGTGTCGAGGGCTGAGCGGCCGTTCCTGAGCATCTCGACGCCGAGGGCGAGCGCCTCGGCCAGCGAGCGGGCGTAGGCCTCACGTTCTTCCGGGGGCGCGACCTTGTCCAGCACGCCCGCGCCGCCGTGGAGCGCGATGGCGAAGGCGACCGGCTGGGCGCGATCGTCCGTTGCGCTCGGTGATCCACCGCTTTGGCACCCTCCGATGCACGTCATGCACATGGCCGCGACTCCAAGGACGATCGCTCGCATCGATTGCCTCCTTCGCCGCGCAGCATACGCGATTTCGCGAGGAACCGCCGCGACGGGCCCGCGTACCGCCTCGTGATGGATTCTCCATCAGCATCAACTCAGCCCGAAAACGAGCCCCGCCGACCCTGGTATCGAAGCCGGAACAAGCGATTGCTCGTGCTGTTCTCGCTCATCGTGCTTGCGCTGGTCTACGGCTATTGCTCGATGATCGTGATGCCGGGTCGCTCGTTCCGCGGGCCGCTCCCGCCGTTCACCGACGCGCAGCGCGAGCTCGCTGCGGAGCTACGGGCACACGTCGAGGTGCTGGCCGATGCCACGGGCGGCGTCGGGCGCGTCGGAAATCGCAGCACGTTCTACCCGCGGCGGTTCGCGGAGGCGTACGCGTACCTCGATGATCAGCTCGCCGCGATGGGTTACGACGAACGGCACGCGTACCCGGTGCAGCGCGGCTCGCCGGTGCCGAGTATCGAGGTCATCGTGCCGGGGAAGGCGACGGGCGGCGAGCGGCCGCGGGTGATCGTCATCGGCGCGCACTACGATGCGTTCCAAGGGACGCCGGGCGCGGACGATAATGCCTCCGGCGTCGCGGCGACGCTGTACCTGGCGAGGCTCTTCCGCAATGACCCGCAGCCGGCGGAGTTGCGATTCCTGTTCTTCGTCAACGAGGAGCCCCCGGCGTTCTGGACGGAGGACATGGGGTCGTGGGTGTACGCCAAGGCGTGCCGCGAGCGGAACGACGACGTCGCGGCGATGATCAGCATCGAGAGTATCGGGTACTACAGCGATGCCCCGGGCTCGCAGCGCTACCCGCAGCCGCTGGCGATGCTCTACCCAGACACGGGCGACTTCATCGGCTTCGTCGGCAGCTGGTCGTCCCGCGGCCTGACGCGCCGGGCGATCAGCACCTTCCGCGCGTCGGTGCAGTTCCCCTCGGAAGGGGCCGCGCTCCCGGGTATCACCCCCGGAGTCGGCTGGTCGGACCACTGGTCGTTCTGGCAGGAGGGGTACCGGGCGATCATGATCACGGACACCGCGACGTTTCGAAACCCGTACTACCACACGCCGAATGACAAGGCCGATACGCTGGACTACGAACGAATGGCGGTGGTGGTGGAGGGGATCGAAGCGGTGATCCGGGACCTCGCCTCAGACTGAAAGTGCCGCAGGTCCGCCCGGCGCGTACGCAGGAACAAAGACGTGCCCTCCCCAGTGCTCGCGCTTGGCGACTTCGAGGCCTTTATCCAAGCCCTCATCGGCCTGATCATCATCTGGTTCTGGGCGGTGACCTTTCTGGTGGTATTCTTCGATAGTGGGACCGCTACGCACAAGATCCTCTGGTGGCTCGTCACGATTCCGCTGCCCGGGGTGAGTTTGGCCCTGTATTTCCTGCTCCGCCGGCGGACTCGGCGCCTTCAATAGAGGGGTTTGCCGGTCCGCAACCGATTCGCCTCTCATCCATAGCTTTCCTGTGCCCTCACGCGAACAGATCATCTCCGTCCTCCGCGCGGCGTTTGAGCCGCTGGACGCCTGCCGCGCCGTGTGGCTCGGCGGGTCAGACGCGACCGGGCGGAGCGATGAGCTTTCTGATGTCGATATCCAGGCTCTTGTCCGCGACGATGCGGTCGAGAGCATTTTCGCCGCTGCGGAGGCCGCGCTTTCCGGGCTTGCGCCGATCGCCCACCGCTACCGCGTGCCGGAGCCGAGCTGGCACGGCCACTCGCAGTGCTTCTATGCCCTCCGTGGCCTCCCGCCGGAGTGGATGGTGGACCTGACGGTCATGAAGGCCAGCGCCCCGCCGGCCATGCGGTTCATGGAGCCCGAGCGCCACGGCCGCCCGGTGGTGCTGTTCGATAAGGACGCCGCGTTGGTGCCCGTCCCGCTCGACCGGGCGGCGCACGAGACCAAGATCCAGGCGAAGCTGACCGAGCTGCGTGCCCGTGTCCCGGTCCTCGCGCCGCTGGTCCTGAAGGCCGTCCGTCGTGGGAACGCCCCGGAGGCCGCCGCGATGTACCACGGCATCGTGCTCCGCGGCCTGGTGGACCTGCTGCGCATTTTGCACTGTCCGGACCGGTACGACTTCGGGCTGCGGTACATCCGGGCGGACCTGCCGATCGGCGTCGCCGCGGCCGTGGAGCGTCTGGCCCTCCCCGGAACGTTGGAGCAGGTTGCCGCGTCCACCCGCGAGGCCCTCGAGATCTTCGAGCGGACCATGCCCGAAGCCGAGAAGCGGTGGCTGCCCACCGGCCGATAATCTCCATCTGCCCTGTTCGGCCCGCTACTGTTGCGTCCGATCGGAGCGACCCCGGACCAAGGATGGAGCCGGCCTTTGCGGATCAACAAGCTCATTCCCAGCATGTACCAGCGGAGGCTGTTGCTGCTCGGGGCACTCTTCACCGTTGTCATGCTGGCCCCG
>JAEYNG010000284.1 GCA_023412695.1 Planctomycetota bacterium
ACGGCGGCGCGGGGGCGCCGACCAAAGCAGAACCCCTTGAACACGGTGAGGTGCAACCGGGACCGATCGAGCAGTTCGTCTACGACGACGCTGTCGTTCGGAAGTTCACATTTGCCATCGTCATTTGGGGCGTGGTCGCCATGCTCGCGGGCCTGGTGGTCGCGCTCGAGCTGGTCCTGCCCGTCGCGGCGGAGTTCGAGATCGCCGGCGCGAGGCCGCTGGCGTGGATGGGCTCGGCCTTCGCCTTCCTTTACGAAACCTCCTGGCTTAACTTCGGCCGTCTCCGCCCGCTCCACACGAACGCGGCCATCTTCGCCTTCGCCGGGAACGCCATCTTCGCGGCGGTCTACTACTCCACACAGCGCCTGTGCAAGGCGAGGATGTGGAGCGACAAGCTCAGCAACCTGCACTTCTGGGGCTGGCAGGCGATCATCGTCGCCGCGGCGATCACGCTCCCGCTTGGCTACACACAGGCCAAGGAATACGCCGAACTCGAGTGGCCGATCGACATCGCGATCGCCGTCGTCTGGCTCGGGTTCTTTGGCGTGAACTTCATGATGACCATTATCAAGCGGCGCGAGCGTCACATGTACGTCGCGCTGTGGTTCTACATCGCGACGATCGCCACCGTTACGGTGCTGCACGTGTTCAACTCGCTGGCGCTCCCCGCCGGCCTGCTCAAGAGCTACCCGGTTTACGCGGGCGTCCAGGACGCGATGGTGCAGTGGTGGTACGGGCATAACGCCGTCGCCTTCTTCCTGACAACGCCGTTCCTCGGCATGATGTACTACTTCCTTCCCAAGGCTGCGGAGCGGCCGGTCTACAGCTACCGGCTCAGCATCGTGCACTTCTGGAGCCTCGTGTTCATCTACATCTGGGCCGGGCCGCACCACCTGCACTACACCGCGCTCCCTCAGTGGGCGAGCACGCTGGGCATGCTCTTCTCGCTGATGCTCTGGATGCCGTCGTGGGGTGGCATGATCAACGGCCTGCTGACGCTGCGGGGCGCATGGAACAAGGTCGCCGTCGACCCCGTGCTGAAGTTCTTTGTGGTCGGGATCACCTTCTACGGCATGTCCACGTTCGAAGGCCCGATGCTCTCGATCAAGAGCGTCAACGCCCTCAGCCACTACACCGATTGGACGATCGCACACGTCCATGCCGGGGCGCTCGGCTGGAACGGGTTCATGACCTTCGGCATGCTCTACTGGCTCGCGCCGCGGCTGTTCCAGACCGACAGGCTTTGGAGCCGCAAGCTCGCCGAGTCCCACTTCTGGATCGGCACCATCGGCATTCTTCTCTACATCGTCCCGATCTACGCAGCGGGCATCACGCAGGGGCTCATGTGGCGGGCGTTCGATCAGAGCGGCACCCTCGCGTACCCCGATTTCGTCGAGACCGTGATCAAACTCATGCCCATGTACTGGCTACGCGTGCTGGGCGGCTCGCTCTTCCTCGCCGGCATGATCATGTGCGCCGTGAACGTCTTCATGACCTGGACTCGGCGCCCGGCGAAATATGCCGAGCTCGTCCACTCGGCGCCGGCGCTCGGTCGAATCTACCGCGACGCGCCGCGGCCCGCTTCTCGGCTCGGCGCGAACACCGACATCGGCCACAAGGGCGACGTGTTCCTCCAGGGCTGGTGGCACCGACGTTGGGAGCGGCTCCCCGTCCGCTTTACCGTGTGGGTTGTGATCGCGGTGGCCATCGCCTCGGCCCTGGAGTTGGTGCCGATGGTGATGGTCCCCGCGTTCTCCTCCGCGTGGCGGGAGAAGAACGTGCCGCGCATCGCGAGCGTGAAGCCGTACACGCCGCTCGAGCTCGCCGGACGCGACATCTATATCGCCGAGGGCTGCTACAACTGCCACTCGCAGATGGTCAGGCCGATCTGGGCCGAGACGGAGCGGTATGGTGACTACTCCAAGCCCGGCGAGTTCATCTACGACCGTCCATTCCAGTGGGGCTCCCGCCGCATTGGGCCAGACCTGGCCCGCATCGGTGGAATCAGAAGTCACGACTGGCATCTGCAGCACATGGAGAACCCGCGGAAGATCATCCAGCAGTCGATCATGCCCGCCTACCCGCACCTGCTCAGCGACTCGATCGACTTCGATGCTGTTCAAACCCGTGTAAACGCCATGGCGATGCTGGGCGTTCCCTACGGCGAGGCCGTCAAGCCCGGGCGAGCCTCGGAGATGGCACGCGAGCAGGCCGCGGGGATCGGCGCAGAGCTCGAAGAGCGCGGCTTCCCTGACATGAGCGACAAGCAGATCGTCGCGTTGATCGCCTATCTCCAGCGTCTGGGCACCGACATCAAGGCGCCGGCTACGGCCGACGCCGCCTCGAAGTAAGGAGCACACCATGCGCTTGAGCGACATTGTCGGCGGTATGGACCTGGCCACCTACCCGCAGATCGCCTTGGTGATCTTCCTTGCGGTGTTCGCGGCCGTGTCCTGGCGAGCCTTCCACAAACGGCACGCCGCCGAGCATGCCCGTGCCGCCCACCTCCCGCTCGAAGAGACGCAGCCGGGCCGCAAGGACTGAAGGCAATCGCACTCCACACGAAGGACGTTTCCATGAGCGGCAAGCAAGAGGCCGACAACCTGTTGGCGCACGAGTACGACGGCATCCGGGAGTACGACAATCCGACGCCCGGATGGTGGCACATGCTGTTCCTTGTGTCGATCGTCTTCTCGGTGTTGTACTTCATGTACTACCACGCCACAACCGAGGCGCCGACGATCGAGGGGAACTGGCAGGCCGCAAAGGTTGCGAAGTTCAAGCGTCTCTTCGGCGAAGTCGGCGAGCTGAACGCGGACGAGGCGACTATTCAACGGATGCGCGTGGACCAGAAGTTCCTGGATGTCGCCGCCGGCATCTTCATCGGAAACTGCGGCCAGTGTCACGCCAAGGACGGCGGTGGCATGGACGGCGGTGGCGTGAATCTGACCGACGACTACTACAAGAACGTTCGGCGCCTGGAGGACCTGTACACGGTCATCACGCGCGGCGCCGCAGGCCAGGCGATGCCGGCGTGGGAGAACCGGCTCTCGCAGAACGAGCGAATCATCCTCGCGGCATACGTTGCGAACCTCCGCGGCACAAAGCCGGCCAACCCGAAGGCGGCGCTCGGCGATCCGCAACCGCCATGGCCGTTGCCAGCGACACCGACACCGGCCAATCCATAATCGACGCCATCGACGAGTTTCCAGGTCCCCTTCTCAACGACCCCGGCCATGAGCGCTGCGACCACCAATCCCGACGCGAGCGAAGCGACGAGCATCCTCTCGACGCTGAATGACGATGGCTCGCGGCGGTGGATCAAGCCACGATGCTCGCCGGGCCGGTTCCTTACCGCTCGCCGCCTGGTCGCCTACGCGCTCGTCGCGATCTTCACCCTCATCCCCTATCTGAAGCTGAACGGCAAGCCGCTGGTGCTGCTTGACCTCCCGGCGCGCCGGTTCACGCTTTTCGGGGCTACGTTCCTCCCGACAGACACGCTGCTGCTCGCCCTGCTCATGGTCGGTGTGTTTCTGACGATCTTCTTCGTCACCGCGCTCTTCGGCCGCGTGTGGTGCGGGTGGGCGTGCCCGCAGACGGTGTACATGGAGTTCCTGTTCCGGCCGATCGAACGGCTGTTTGATGGCGCACCCGGCCGCGCAAGGCGCGGGGGCTTCCGCGGCTCGGGAGCCGCGAAGCTCATGAAGTTCCTGACCTACTTCCTCGCCGCGTTCTTCCTCGCGCACACCTTCCTCGCCTATTTCGTCGGTGTCGAACAGCTCCGCCACTGGATCCTCGGCTCGCCGCTCGAGCACCCCATCGGCTTCTCGGTTGTAGCCGTCGTCACCGCGCTTATGCTCGCGGACTTCGGGTTCTTCCGAGAGCAGATCTGTCTCGTCGCCTGCCCGTACGGCCGCTTCCAGTCGGCCTTGCTCGACCGGCACTCGCTGATCATCAGCTACGACCACCATCGAGGTGAGCCGCGCGGCAAGGTCCGGCGGGCTCCGGCCGTCGAGGCGACGCCCGTTCAACTGACGATCAGCGCAAGCCCCGTGTCAACCGGCGACTGCATCGACTGCCGCATGTGCGTCACGACCTGCCCGACAGGGATCGACATCCGTAACGGCCTGCAGATGGAGTGCATCGGCTGCGCGCAGTGCATCGACGCCTGCGACGCCGTCATGGACAAGGTCGGGCGCGAGCGCGGGCTGATCCGCTACAGCTCGCAAGCCGCGGTCTCAGGTGAACCGAAGCGATTCCTGCGGCCCCGTGTTATCATCTACCCGGCGATCCTGGCGGTCATCGCGACGCTCTTCGCGCTCGTGCTGACGAGCACCGTGGGGGTGGACGTGACCGTGATCCGCGGCCTCGGCCAGCCCTTTGCCGTACTCGAGGACGGCGCGGTCCGCAATCCAGTCAAACTCAAGCTCGCCAACCGGAACGACACGCCGGCGACCATCTCGCTTTTGGTGATGTCGCCCGTCGACGCGGTGCTCGAACTCAACGAACCGCTGCTGCCGCTAGGGCCCGGCGAGACACGCACCATCATCGGATCGATCACCGCGCCACGCCGAACGTTCGCGAACGGCCAATGCACCGCCGTCATCCGCGCGAGCGATGGGCTTGCGCACGAACGCGACGCCCGATTCGTGATGATCGGGCCGCGAGACTAAGGAGCCAGTATGCCACGCTTCCGCATGTTCCCCGGCATTATCTTTGTGCTCCTCGGCATGAACGTTGTCGTTGTCGCGATCACCGTTTACGCCGCGCACAAGGACGGCGGCGCGGCGATCGAGCCCGACTACTACCGCAAGGCCCTCGCGTACGACACGCTGCAGGAACGTCAGCTCGCCAGCGCATCACTCGGGTGGACAGTGACGGCGGAGTTTGAAGCCGACCCCCAGAGCGGCGAGAACCTGCTGCGGATCATCGCAACTGACGGCGGCGGCGGACCGCTCACCGGCGCAGTAGTGCACGCCGACGCGTTCCCGAGTGTCCGCGCGAACGAGCGCAGCCGCCTCCTGTGCCGCGAGATCCGACCGGGCATCTATGCCGCGCCTCTCACGCTCACGCGCGCCGGCTCGTGGAGGATCGAGGCCACCGTCGAGTCACGCGATCACGTATTTGTCCAGCGGACCGACATTGCGACACCGGGGACGCCATGACAACGCTCCTGCTCGGAGTCCTGATCGCCAGTCTTCTCGGCAGCACGCACTGCGCCGGGATGTGCGGCGCGTTCGTGCTCTTCGCGGTGGCCTCGCCCGATGATGCGCCGAGTCTCTGGCATTCACGCGCCGCGTTGAACGCAGCGTACAACCTCGGCCGCCTGGTTACATACTCCCTGCTCGGAGCCGCCGCCGGAGCGCTCGGGGCAGCCCTCGACTTTGGCGGGTCCATGGTGGGTGTACAGCGCACCGCCGCGGCCCTCGCGGGCGGGTTGATGGTCGCGTTCGGAGTGCTCGCGTTGCTTCGTGCACGCGGCTACCGGATCTCAAAGCCGAAGGTCCCCGGCTTTCTTGTCAAGATCGTCACGGCGGGACACCGGGCGGTCTCGAATACTTCGCCAATCCAGCGAGCGTGGACGGTAGGGCTGCTGACAACGCTCTTACCGTGCGGATGGCTTTATGCGTTCGCGGTCACCGCCGCCGGAACCGCGAGCCCGCTGTACGGAGCGACCGTCATGGCGGTGTTCTGGGTCGGCACGCTCCCGATCCTCGCCGCGCTTGGCTTGGGTGCGCAGGCACTGGCCGCGCCGCTCCGCGCGAGGCTGCCGGTCATTACAAGCATGCTGCTCGTCGCTGTCGGCCTTTACACCGTGCTTGGCCGTGTTGCGCTGCCGGCCATGGCCCGGCCCGACGCTGCGGTGACGACGGGCCCGCACGGCGTTGTCGTGAGCCGCGAACTGCCACCCTGCTGCCGCCCCGAAGAGACCGCCCCATGAGCGAGAACCAGTCCACCGTCGGCAGCGCCCCGTCGCCTGTTACGGCAATCGCCTGCAGCCACTGCAAGCTGCCGGTGCCGCCGGGCCTGGTAGAGCCCGGCGCATCGACCCAGTTCTGCTGCACCGGCTGCCGAACAGCCTTCGAGATCATCCACTCGTGCGGGCTCGACCGCTACTACGAGCTCCGTGAGCGCCTCGAAACCGAGAGCGAACGCACACCCGCCCGCGGCACAAGCGCCAAGTTTGCGGAGTTCGATGACCCGTCGTTCCGTTCGCTGTATTGCCGACCGGTTCAGCAATCCGGCGGCGCTCAGGTACTCGTCACTGAACTATTCCTCGAGGGCGTGCACTGCTCGGCGTGCGTCTGGCTGGTCGAGCGGCTCCCACGCGTCTGCCCGGGGGTGATCGAGTCGCGTCTCGATCTCCGCCGCGGAATGGTACGGATCGCCTGGGATGACTCCAAGGT
>JAEYNG010000026.1 GCA_023412695.1 Planctomycetota bacterium
ATCTTCAGCGGCCCCTCCGACACCCGCGCCAGCGTCCGCCCCCGCCGGCTCTGCTCGAACTGCCGCTCCAGCACCTCCCGCCGCGACTGCACCATCAGCAGGTTCTCGGGGTCAAAGTCCCGCATCACGTCGTACAGCAGCCCCGAGCTCACCTGCAGCTGCCGGCCCGTCTTCGGCGAACCCGGATACGTCTGCACCACCAGCCCCGCCACCCGCGCCACCTCGCGGAACTGCCGCCGCGCCATCTCGCTCATGTTCACGCTCGCGCTCGCATCCGCCGCCAGGTTCTCCGGCGACAGCCCCTCGCGCAGCGTCCGCTCGTCAAGCTCAAGATCATCCGGGCACAAGAGCTCGAACCCATAGTCCGTCGCCGACGTCGTGAACGTCAGCGGCCGCCGCCGCGCCAGCCGGAACGCCAGCAGCGCCGCCATCCCCCCATGCACCAGCCGCCCGTCGAACGGGTACACGAACACGTGGTGCCCGTCGCGCGTCTTGGTGATCTCCACCAGCGTCTCGTCATGCCGCGGCACAGCCGAGTGCTTCTCCTGCAGCCGCACGATCGGCCGCACGCACGCCAGCTCCGGCTCCTCCTCCGCCCGTCCCTCCGTCGCCGCCAGTTCCAGCGCCTCCCGCACCGCCTCGCCGAGAGACTCCGAGATCGGCAGCCGCGTCCCGCCCCAGATCGGCGTCAGGCTCGCGCGCCCGCGCGCCGGCCGCACGAACGCCTCGAGGTCCTCCATCCGCACGAACTCGAGCACCCGCCCCGCAAAGTAGAACTTCTCCCCCTCCCGCAAGCGCGAAACGAAGTTCTCCTCGATGCTCCCCAGCCGCCTGCCCGAGGTCATCCGCAGGCTCACCGTCGCATCCGCCGTGATCGTCCCGATGTTCAGCTTGTGGATCTGCGCGATCCGCTTGTTCGGCACGTGATACACGCCCGGCCGCATCGGGTCGGGCGCGATCCGGTGGAACATCGGATACGCCCGCAGCGTCGCCCCGCCGCGCTCGACAAGGTCCATCGCCCAGTCGAACTCCTCCCGCGTCAGCCCCGCATACGCCGCGCTCGTTCGTACCTCCTCGAACAGCTCCTCCGGCACGAACCCGCCCCCGAGCGCGCACGTCACCAGGTGCTGCACCAGCACATCCAGCGGCCGCTCCAGCGTCAGCCGCGCCTCCACGTGCCCGCCGCGCACCGACCGCCGTACGGCCGCGCTCTCCACCAACTCAAGCGCATGCGTCGGCACGCACAGCACGCGGCACGTCTCCCCGGGCCGGTGCCCGCTCCGCCCCGCGCGCTGCACCAGCCGCGCGACCCCCTTCGGCGACCCGATCTGCACCACCCGCTCCACCGGCGCAAAGTCCACGCCAAGGTCGAGCGACGATGTCGCGACCACGATCCGCACGTCCCCGCTCTTCAGCCCCGCCTCCACGCGCTCGCGCTCCGCGCGGTCGATCGACCCGTGGTGCAGCCGCAGCAGCCCCTCGCTGTTCCACTCCGGCCGCGCCCACCGGATCGCCTGGTACCACTTCTCCGCCTGCGACCGCGTGTTCGTGAACACCAGCGTCGAAACGCCCGGGTCAAGCCACTCCAGCAGCGGCTCGAGCATCGTCAAGCCCAGGTGCCCCGCCCACGGGAACGACCGGATATCCCGCGGCAGCAGACTCTCGATCACGATCGGCCGGTCGATCTTCGCCTTGATCACCCGCGCCCTGTTCCCCGCCCCCACCGCCGCCCTCGCCGCATCGTCGAGGTTGGCGATCGTCGCCGACAGAGCCCACGTCCGCAGCCCCGGCCTCCACGCGCGCAGCCGCGCCAGCGCAAGCTCCACCTGCGTCCCGCGCTTGCTCGACAGCAGCTCGTGCCACTCATCGACGATCACGCACCGCAGATCACTGAACTGCCCCCGCGCGTTCTCCTGCGCCAGCAGCAGCGACAGCGACTCCGGCGTTGTCACCAGCACGTTCGGCGGCCGCACCTTCTGCCGCGCACGCACGCTCGCCTTCGTGTCCCCCGTCCGCGCCCCCACCGTCACCCGCGCGCCAAGCTCCTCGACCGGCAACCGCAGCGCAAGCTCGATGTCCCTCGACACCGCCCGCAGCGGCGTGATGAACAGCACCGCCATCCCCTCCGCCGGTTGGTCAAGCAGCTCTGCCAGCGGCCCGAGATACGCCGCGTACGTCTTCCCCGCGCCCGTCGGCACGTTGATCAACCCGCTCTCCCCCGCGCCGTACGCGTCCCACGCCTGCGTCTGAAACGGCCACGGCGACCACCCGCGCGACGCCATCCACGCCAGCACCCGCTCCCGCCCCGGCAGCCCCGCACCGATCACTTTCTGTGCCTTCGTCTTCTTCGCCGCGGGTTTGCGCTTCCCACGAGCGCGCGTCGGCGTAACCGGGCTCGGGGCGTCACCCGCCGCCTCCGCCCGCGCCGCCTCTTCTTCCCGCCTCAGCCGTCTGAGCTCGCTCCGGACCGTCGGCACGCATCACTCCCTGCCAGCTCCTGGCGGCAGGGTA
>JAEYNG010000386.1 GCA_023412695.1 Planctomycetota bacterium
GGGCTTGGGCGGAGGCGCCTTTGAGGAGACGCCGCGGACCGCGCTGCTCTCGAACACGCCGGGGAGGCTGGAGCTCAGCGATATCGATGAGGACGGTGATCTCGATGCGCTGGTCCCGATGCAGTCGTTGGCGACGATGATGGTGGTGAACAACCACGGGGGCGTGTTCAACGAGGGCGTGGGGTGCGCAACCGGCGACTACTACATGGCGTTCAATATCGCGAATCAGTCGGCCGGCGCGCCGGACCCGGTGCTGCAGTTGCAGACGAGGTACGACATGTGGCGGGCGGGGCTGGTCGGCAAGCCGGATGCGGAGTTGTCAGAGGCGTTGCTCGGCGCGCCGACCGTGCCGGCGGGAGGGGACGTGTGCGTGCAGACGCTGACGATCCGCCTGCGGGACTGGCAGGGCGCGGCTGTGGCGGCGGACCCTGCGCGCGTGCTGGTGAGTCATGCTCCCGGCAGCGCGGGGCGGGCGGCGATCTCCGCGGCGGCGATGGGGCCCGATGGGGGGGTGATCGTAACGATCACCAGCCCATTGCCCGCGCCCGGCGAGAGCGGGCACGACGTGCTGGCGGTGCGGGTCGAGCCCGAGGGCGCGGCGAGCGAGACGAACCGCGCGGTCACGCTGATGCCGTTCACGCGGCTGGCGCGCGTGCCGCACACGGATGTGAACTTTGACGGCGTGACATCGGTGCCCGATATCTTCGCGTTCCTTGCCCTGTGGTTTGCGCAGAGCGAGGGCTCGGATTACGACGCATCGGGGCAGACAGGCGTGCCCGACATCTTCGCGTCCCTGAGCCGATGGTTCCAGTCGCAGTAAGAGCTCGCGGGCACCGGCCGGGTACGGCGCAGTGTGCGAATGATTGGGCATGACCTCGAGCGCTCCACCTTCGCGAATGCCTGTCCCGACTGCCGCGACGACTTCGACCCGGCCGCGGCGGTTTGTGCTGGGGATCTCCGGCGCATCGGGCGCGGCGTATGCGCTGCGGCTGCTGGAGCAGCTACTGCTCTCGGGCGCCGAGGTGCACCTGGTGGTGACGGACTACGGGCGGCGCTTGCTGTTCGACGAGGCGGGTGTGACGCACGTTGAGTTCGCGTCGATGTGCCCGACGATTGCCGATGCGGGCGCGGCGGCGCGGCTCGTGGTGCATCCGAATAAGGATGTCGGCGCAGTGATCGCGTCGGGGAGCTTCCTGCACGACGGCATGGTGGTGATGCCGTGCTCGAGCACAAGCCTTGGCGCGATCGCATCGGGCGCGGGTTCGAACCTTTTGACACGCGCGGCGATGGTGACGCTCAAGGAGCGGCGGCCGCTGATCGTGTGTCATCGCGAGACGCCGCTGAGCCTGATCGACATCGAGAACATGCGGGCGCTGACGCTGGCGGGGGCGATCGTGTGCCCGACGAACCCGGGGTTCTATCTCAATCCGTCAAGCATCGAGGAGGTGGTGGACTTCATGGTGGGGAAGGTGCTCGACCTGCTGAAGGTGGAGCACAACCTGAAGACGCGTTGGGAAGAGGCGGGTCGTGACGCCGCGACGGCGAAGCAGCGGGCCGGTCGATAGGACGGAACACCTGGCTCGCGATTGCGGTATCGGATGGCATGCGTGGGGCATGCACGACATTCCTGCTAATGCTCTCCCTGGCGGTGTTTCTGGCCGCTGCATTGTGTTTCACGTCCTCGGCCCGAGCCGACGGCAAGGTGTTCGCCGTCGAAGTAGCTGACGTATCCGGGGCGCAGATCCCGGATCAGGCCGCGCTGATCTGCTGGGACCCGACAACGAAGCTGCAGACGCTCGCGATCGAGACGCGCTTCATCGGCAAGGGCACGGAGTTCGGCTGGGTGGTGCCGCTGCCGTCGCGGCCGGAGGTAACGCCCGGCACCACGGGCATGTTCCCAAGCCTGCGCGGGATGTTCGCGCCGGTGGTGCAGAGGGATGCTGGTTTCAAAGTCACCATCATTGCCATTCTGCTGATCGTGGCCACCCTGCTGCTGCTCTACTTTCCGCTCAAGCGTGCCGTCGCGATCGGCTGCGGCGTTTCGCTCTTGGTGTATCTGCTGATGCCGGCGGTCGGCAAGCCGCGAGGAATGCCAGATATTCCGATCGCCGAACCCGAGTTTGTAGATCGTCGAATAGTCGGCGAGTTTGAGGTCACCACGCTCGAATCATCGGATGGGTCCGTGGTGGTGAACTGGCTCCGGGCGCACAACTTCTTTGTGCCGGCAGCGGCGGAACAGGCGATTGATCAATACGCCAAGGAGAAGTGGTCGTTTGTCGCTACACGGCTGGCGCGGGAGGCGGACTCGGCGGAAGCATCAACGGCTCATCCGCTCGTGTTCACCTTTGTGACCGAGTCACCGGTGTATCCGATGCGACTGACGGGGGCGGATGCGACACGCGACCTGAGCGTCGAGCTCTTTGTCTTCGGGCCGTCGATGGCGACCGCACCAGGGTTTGCGGTGGTTTCAGCGGGCCCTGTCCAGCACTTTGGCCCGGACCATAGGTGGGTTCTGCCATCGCCGGATCAGATCAATGTGGCGCACAGGGCTTTGCGACCGCTGACATCAAGTTCGCAGTTTGCCACGCGCCTGGCTGCGACGCTGACGCCCGCTCAGATGACACGCGACGTGCCGATCGGCTGGTCAGTAGGCGGGGCGACAGGACGTTCGGTGTATGGTGCCGGCGCTGTGGCCGGGCTCGCCCTTGCATCGGCGTGCGTAACGGGTTTCTTCGCTCTCGTGGGCATCGGACTCGTGGAGCGCCGCCGAGGATGGATCAAGGGAACTGCAATCGTTGGGGCGATCGTGGCGGCCGTGTCCTGCTGGTGGATTATTGTCGCGATGGTGCCGTCGGTGCCGGGCGAACGGGTGCTCGGTGGACGCTCTCCCGTTGAGGAGGCGCTGTTCGAAGTGCAAGACGAACTGGCAGATCTGAAGACGACTGTGACCCTCCGCGAAGCATGCGAACTTCTCGATGCGTTCTTGGATCAATACAACGCGAACCATGGCACCAACATCCAGCGCGGAGATGCGCCCGGCCAGTTGGATGTGCGTGCACGGTATGGTTTCATCGAGCTAGTTGGCGTGAACATCGTCGGGGTAGAGGTCAACAACCATGTGTTGCTGTATTTGACGGACGATGAGGACTCGGAGCCCTGAGAGAAATGCGGCTGTCGCCTACGCAGGAGGCATGAGTCCATGAGAGCTCGCCTGAGTCTGAGAGCGCTCACGCTGGTAGCAGTTCTCGCCGCGATGTTGATCGCTGCGCCAGCGGCGCGGGCGGATGGCAAGGTGTTCTCTGTCGAGGTAGCGGACGTATCCGGGGCGCAGATCCCGGATCAGGCCGCGCTGATCTGCTGGGACCCGACAACGAAGCTGCAGACGCTCGCGATCGAGACGCGGTTTGTCGGCAAGGGCACGGAGTTCGGCTGGGTGGTGCCGCTGCCATCGCGGCCGGAGGTAACGCCCGGCACCACGGGCATGTTCCCGAGCCTGCGGGCAATGTTTGCGCCTGTGGTGCAGACGCGGGGAGTGGGGGCGGCGCCGCTGCTGATCGGGCTGCTTTTCCTCGCGTTGGCCATGCTGTATGCCAAGGGCTGGGTTGAGAAGGTCGCCGGGGTGCTGGTAGCCTTGCTCATCGTGACGATGGTGCTCCTCCCCGCGCTCGGCACTGCACGCAGCAGCCTCGGCGGCCCCGTCGCCGCGCCCGACTTTGTCGACCGCCGCATCGTCGGCGA
The DNA here is from genome assembly GCA_023412695.1 of Planctomycetota bacterium. GTDB lineage: Bacteria > Planctomycetota > Phycisphaerae > Phycisphaerales > UBA1924 > JAHBXL01. The sequence goes on from JAEYNG010000386.1 coordinate 3,739, forward strand.
TTTCGAGGTGACGACGCTCGAATCGCCCGAGGGCGCCATCGTCGTGGACTGGCTTCGCTCTCACAACTTCCACGTGCCCGCGG
>JAEYNG010000402.1 GCA_023412695.1 Planctomycetota bacterium
CCCCGTCCGCCGCGCCCGGCGGGCTTGTCGGGCTGCGTGACGACCGCCGCGACGTCATGTTTCCCCGAGCTCGCGAGGTGCGCGAGCGTGGGAAGGCCGAAAGCGCCGGAGCCGAAGAAGACAAGCCGCATGGGTGGCGAGTGTAGAGGGCGATCAGCGTGCGGCGCGTTCGAGCTCACGCACCGCCGAGCGGTTCTTCAGCCGCGAGAGCTGCGTCATCTTGTCGATGATCAGCACTCCGTCGAGGTGGTCCGTTTCGTGCTGCCAGCACCGCGCCAGGAGCCCCGTCGCGGTCTGCGTAAACGCTTTGCCGTCGAGCCCCGTCGCCGTGATGGTGATGGTCGGCGGCCGGAGCACCTCGCCGAGAATATCCGGCAGCGACAGGCACCCCTCGCCCAGCGGTTCGGGCGCACCCTTGGGCTCGCTCAGAACCGGGTTGATGTACACCCGTGGCTCGGGCGTCGCCGAGGCGGGCGTAGCCGTTGCCGACCGCTCGTCGCTTTCCGGCACGTGGGCCACGAACATGCGCCAGGACAGTCCGACCTGTGGCGCCGCGAGACCGATCCCCTCGGCCTCGTACATCAGTTCAATCATCCGGGCAGCGACCGCGCGGACCTCATCGGTGACCGCGGCTAACGGCCGCGCCTTGGTGCGGAGCACATCGTCGGGGTAGGTCCGGATCTGCAAAGTCGCGGGGTCGATCGGCATGAACCAACGGTAGGTGACGGGAAATGGGATCGGGCCAGCGGGTTCGTGCGTATGTGTGGAAGCGGGGCGGGCTGGTGTGGACAAGCGAGCGTGCGGATGCGTCGTTGACGGTCCGGCCCAAAAGCCGGTAGGATTGCGTCCGGCACAACTTCTTTGGCGGGCGGGTGAGCAAGGAGCTCTCATTGGGCTTTTTTGGGAAGAAGAAGACTGAGGCGAAGCCCGAGGCCGACACGGGCGCGACGACCAATGGCGCCGGCGGCGGGGCCGGTGGGGGCTCTCCGAAGGACCCTGCCAAGGGCGGCGGGTTCGAGTACTCGCCCGACAAGGCCGAGAAGTTCTTTGACCGCGCGCAGGGCCTCCACGACGCGACAAACTTCGCATACGCGATGCAGCTCTGGCTCGGCGGCCTCCGTCAGGACCCCACGAGCATGAAGGGCCTCGAGGGCTTCATGCGTTCCGCCCAGGCCTACTCGCTCGAGAACAAGGGCAAGGGACCGGCCAAGGACATCGTCAAGATGTTCTCGGACGGCAAGTCCGACCTCGACAAGTACCTCTACGACCTGCTGATGTGGGGCACGCGCATCACCGATGCCGGCCTCGGCGTCCGCGCCATGAACAGCGCGTCCAAGCTCGGCCTGCAGGACCCAGCAGTCTGGATCGCCGACCGTGCCGCCGGCGCGGCGTCGCAGGAGAAACGCCCCCGCGTCGAGTACCTAGTCGCAGCGATGGACCTCTTCGAGAAGTTCAAGCGGTTCGACAAGGCGGTCGTCGTCGGCGAGGCTGCCGTGCGACTCGCGCCCCAGGACGGCCGTCTCGCAGCGCGCGTCAAGAACATGAGCGCAGAGTCCACGATGCACCGCGGCGGGTTCGACCAGACTGGCCAGTCCGGCGGGTTCCGGCAGAACATCCGCGATGCGCAGAAGCAGAAGGACATCGAGGATGAGGAGCGGGTCGTCAAGACCGAGGAAACGCTCGACCGCATCATCGAGAAGGCTCGCCAGGAGTATGAGGCCAGCCCCGGCGACCGCCCCGCGATCAACAAGTACGGCAAGTTCCTCCTCGAACGCGGCAAGCCCGCCGACGAGGAGACCGCGCACAAGCTCTTCAGCGACGCCTTCGAGGTCACCCGCGAGTTCCGCTACAAGGAACAGGCCGACCGCATCCGCCTCGTGCAGGCCCGCCGCAAGGTGCTCGGCCTGAAGACCGCGGCGGAGCAGCCCGGCGCGCCCGAGTCCGCCCGCGACGAGTTCCGCCGCGCCCGCCACGCCCTGCTCGAGCAGGAAATGGCCGCGCTCGAGGAGCAGGTCGCCGCGTACCCGACAGACCTGATCAAGAAATACGAGCTCGGCCGGACGTACTACACCCTTCAGCGCTACGACCGCGCCATCGCGATGTTCCAGGAAGCCAAGTCCGATCCGAAGCACCGCTCCAAGGTGCTCAACTACCTCGGCCTCTCGTTCCTCGCGATGCCCGGCTTCACGGACGAGGCGATCGAGACGCTGCGGCAGGCGATGGAGGCGCACGACACGCCGACCGACGAGACCGGTATGGAGTTGCGCTACGGGCTCATGCGCGCGCTCAAGACGCGCGCACTCGAGAACCGCGAGCTGGCAGACGCCGAGGAGGCCTACAAGCTCGCGGCAGGTATCACCATCCAGAAGATCGACTACAAGGACGTGCGCCAGCACCGCGATGAACTCAAAGCCCTCATCGCCGAGCTCAAGGGCGCGGCGGCGGGGGGCGCGGGTGGGGCCGGCGGATGACCACCGCTCCGCGGCCGGAGGTCGTGGCGATCATCCCCGCGCGGCTGGGCTCGACCCGCTTCCCGGGCAAAGTTCTTGCCGATGCAACCGGCAAGCCGCTCATCCAGCACGTGTGGGAGTCCACGAAGCGAGCCGCCAGCCTGTCGCGTGTCGTGATCGCGACCGATGACCAGCGCGTCATGGCCGCCGCGAAGCAGTTCGGCGCCGAATCGGTCCTCACCAGCCCCGAGCACCCCAACGGCACCAGTCGCCTCGCTGAAGCCGCTTCAACACTCGGCCTCGCACGCGAGGCTGTCGTCGTCAACGTGCAGGGCGACGAGCCAGAACTCGATCCCTCCGTCATCGACGACTCCGTCGCGGCGCTCTTGAGAAGCGAGCCCGATGGTGGTGCGATCGCCACAGCCGCGACGCCGATGGGACCGACCGAGCGCCCCGACGACCCGAACGTGGTTAAGGTTGCGCTCGCGGCCAACGGCTTTGCCCTCTACTTCTCACGCTCTCGCATCCCGTTTGATCGCGATGGCACTGGGAAGAATGGAGGCGGTGGGGGGCCACAGTGCCTGCGGCACATCGGGCTCTACGTCTACCGCCGTTCGACATTGGAGAGGTACGCGGCCATGCCGCCGACGCCGCTCGAGACCGTCGAGAAGCTCGAACAGCTCCGCGCCCTCGAGAATGGCTTGAAGATCGCTGTCGCGACCGTCCGGCCCGAGGCGACCGGCGGCGGGGGGATCGACACGCCCGAGCAGTACCAGGCGTTTACGCGCCGGATTCTGACGAAGTAACACCCTGCTCCGACGTGCCGGTGTGCGCCCGAACATGCCGCGTACACTCCGCCCATGAACTGGCCAGTCGCACGCGTTCGGTCCACTTTCGTTGACTACTTCGTCAAGCAGCACGCCCACAAGTTCGTGGCATCGTCGCCCGTTGTCCCGCACGATGACCCGACGCTCCTCTTCACCAACGCGGGCATGAACCAGTTCAAGCCGCTGTTCCTCGGACGGGCAGAGCCCGGCTCGCCGTTGTTCGGCCTGAAGCGTGCCGCGAACAGCCAGAAGTGCATCCGCGCCGGCGGCAAGCACAACGACCTCGAGGATGTCGGCAAGGACACGTACCACCACACCTTTTTCGAGATGCTCGGCAACTGGGCGTTCGGCGACTACTTCAAGAGGGAAGCGGTCGAGTGGTCGTGGGACCTGCTCACGCGCGTGTACGGCCTGCCGCCCGCCGCGCTCTACGCGACGTACTTCGGTGGCAACCGCGACGCCGGCCTCGAGCCCGATCTCGAGACCAAGGCGCTCTGGGAGAAGTTCCTCCCGCCCGAGCGCGTCCTGCCGGGAACCATGAAGGACAACTTCTCGGAGATGGGCGAGACCGGTCCCTGCGGCCCGTGCACCGAGATCCACGTCGACCGCCTCACCGCGATGGGCCTCGAGAACCGGATGGTCGCCCCGCTGGTGAACACCGGTGACCCCGACGTCATCGAGATCTGGAACAACGTCTTCATCCAGTTCAACCGCGAGGACGGCGGCAGGCTCACCACCCTCCCCGCCAAGCACGTGGACACGGGGATGGGCCTTGAGCGCCTGACGAGCATCCTGCAGAACAAGCGCTCCAACTACGACACGGACGTCTTCATGCCGATCTTCGCCGCGATCGAGCGGCTGACCGGCGCACGCGCCTACATGGGCCGCCTCGGCGCGCACGATGTCGGCAACATCGATACTGCCTACCGCGTCATCGCCGACCACATCCGCACGCTCACCTTCGCGATCACCGACGGCGCGGTGCCCAGCAACGAGGGCCGCGGCTACGTGCTCCGCCGTATCCTCCGTCGCGCAGTGCGGTACGGACGCCAGACGCTCCACGCCCGCCCCGGCTTTTTCGCCCAGCTGGCCGCGTCGGTCGTGGACAACTTCGGCGAGTTCTTCCCCGAGCTGCGCAAGAACCCCGAGCGCGTCTACGAGGTCATCCGCGAAGAGGAAGAGAGCTTCGGTCGGACGCTCGATCGCGGCATCAAGCTGTTCGAGGAGGCCGCCCAGCGTGCCCAGGCCGCGCGACAGGCGGGCGGCGGGCATAAGGATGTGGCGGTTGTCTCCGCCGACGACGCGTTCAAGCTCTACGACACCTACGGCTTCCCGCCCGACCTCACCGCGCAGATGGCCGAGGAGCGCGGGATGAAGGTCGACGTCGCTGGCTACGAGCGGCTGATGGAAGAAGCCCGCGAGAAGGCCCGCGCCGGCTCCGGCGGCAAGTTTGCCTCCGAGGGCGGCGGGGCCTCGACGCTCCCGCCCGACGCGATCGCGCGGCTCGGCTCCGCGCTCGGCGTTGCCAAGACGGAGGACATCGACAAGTTCCACGGACGAACCATCCGCGCAACCGTCAAGGCGGTCTGGAATGGTCAGAACTTCGACGAGCGTGCTCACGCCGCGCAGGGCCGCACCAACGTGATCGGCATCGTGCTCGACAAGACCAACTTCTACGCCGAGATGGGCGGCCAGGAGGCCGACCACGGCCGCATCATCGTCAGCCGAGAGGCCCGCACGAGCACCAGCGATGCCCACGAGGGCGGCGAGTTCCGCGTTGAGGATGTCCGCACCTTCGGCGGCTACGTCCTCCACATCGGCCACGTGCTCCGCGGCGAGATCGCCGTCGGCGACGACGTGCAGCTCACCCTCGACTCGCAGCGCCGCGCATCGGTCGCGGCGAATCACACCGCGACACACCTCTTGAACCTCGGCCTCCGCCAGACGCTCGGCGACGGCATCGATCAGAAGGGCTCGCTCGTGGCGCAGGACCGGCTCCGCTTCGACTTCTCCCACGGCAAGGCCGTAGCCGCCGAAGAGCTCGGCAAGGTCGAAGCGATCGTCCGCGACCGCATCAGCAAGGACCTTCCCGTCTACGCCGACACCGCGCCGCTCTTCGTCGCCAAGCAGGTCGAGGGGCTGCGCGCCGTGTTCGGCGAGGCCTACCCCGACCCTGTGCGCGTGGTGTCCATCGGCGCGCCGATCGCGACGCTGCTCGACCAACCCAGGAACGCCGGCTGGAAGGAGCTCTCGATCGAGTTCTGCGGCGGCACGCATGTCGAACGCACCGGCCAGATTCAGCACTTCGCCCTCGTCTCCGAGGAAGCCGTCGCCAAGGGTGTGCGC
>JAEYNG010000440.1 GCA_023412695.1 Planctomycetota bacterium
GCCCGACACAGGCGAGCCCTTCCCGTACCCCGCCGCCTCGGCGAAGTCCGTCCCGGGGGGTTGGCGAGAGAGCGAACTGAACCGCTGCGCGGGCGACCAGGGGATGAGCGTGTATGTTGCGCTGACCTGCCCCGCCGCCTCCTTCTCCGGGTAATTGAACTGCTCCAGCTTCGGGCTCCACCTCGCCTGCACCGACCACACGGCGATGACGCACGCCACGAGGATCACCGGGAGCCGACGCGAGAGCTTGCCCATTGGCAACGCCGCGACGGCACCCCCGATCACGAGCGAGATAAGCCCCGCGGCCATCAGACCTGCGAACGGTTGGCGGCCAACGACCGCAAACCCCGTCGGCGCAACGCCGGTCCGGAGCGATTCCCGTCCCGCGCTGATCGCCATTGACTCCAGGGTCCCGCGCGCAACCATCGAGAGCGACAGCACGGCGATCGCGAGTATCGCTCCGGCGAGAGCCGCGCGAAGTCTCGAAGCCCGCCCAGAGGCGGATCCCGCGAGCACGTACGGCACACCGATGATCGTGGTCCAAAACAGAACCAGATCGACGGCCTTGAGGTTGATCCACAACGGAGACCGCCCCGCGCCCCCCTGCTCGGTCAGCCAGATCGGGTGGCCGCTCGCTACGAACGGGGCAAAGACCGCGAAGAACGCGACGATCGTCAGCCACGTCAGCGCGAGCAGGGCGGTCGGCCGCTTGGTGACGTGCGACCACGCCTCTGCCCAGAAGCCCTTGGAGACCTGCACGCCGATGCCGCGTGCGAGCTGCACGCCCGTCACTGCGGACGGGGCACTGACCGGGCCGGGACTGTTGCGGGGGCTGCTCATGTTACTTGTAGGTGATCCGCGGGTCGGCCAGGGCGTACAGGATGTCGGCCAGCAGCAGGGCGCACAGATTCACCACCGCCACCATGGTCGTGTTCGCAAGGATCAGCTCCCGGTCCCGCAAGTGGATCGCCTCAATCAACAGGTAGCCCATCCCCGGCACCGTGAAGATGCGCTCGATCACCACTGAGCCCGCAAGCATGAGCGGGAACACCGTGACGAACATTGTGATCAGCGGCAGGAGCGAGTTCCGGAACACATGCCGCAGCACCACGTCCTTCGGCGCAACACCCTTGGCCTTGGCCGTGCGAACATAGTCGGCATTGAAGTTCTCGAGCATCGCCGCGCGTGTCTGCTTGCTGAGAATCGCAAAGCCCGCATACACAAGGCACGCGACCGGCAGCACAACGTGCCAGATTCGGTCCATCAGCCAGCCCCGATGCCAGGTGCCGGTCCAGTCTTGGCCGGGGAGGAGGCGGAACGTTTCCGCTGCCTTGCTCGACAAACCGGCCGCGGGGAACGCGTTGACATAATCGGGGTTCGCCATGAACCCTTGGAGCAGTACACCCGCGAGCACGGCTGGGATCGAGAACAATGCCAGGTACAGCCCGCCAAGCCCTACGTCGAAGAACGAACCCTTCCGCGTCGCGGCGAGCATGCCGCTCGGGATCGCGATCATGTAAATGATTGGGAACGCGATCAGGTTCAGCATGATCGTGACGGGCAATGCCTCGGCGAGCAGGTCGATCACCGGCCTGCCACGGCTGAACGCCACGCCCAGATCGGGCCACGCGAGGCTCACCACACCGGGGATGATCGGCACGCCCGCGGCCGGGTAAGGCTGCTGCCCCATCGCAGCGATGAACTCCAGCCGACGCTGCGCCGCCACGCCATATGCCTCGATCGCCTTCCTCCCGAGCTGCTCAACCTCGGCGAACTCCGCAAGCTCGCGATCGGGCGAAAGCTTCGCGATCCGCGGGATCACGGCCTCGCGCTTTTTGTTTAACAGCCCTTCGATGCCTGTCGCATCGGCGTACCGCACGAACGAGTCACGCAGCGTCGCCTCCGCGGCGATGAATTCCGCTCGCGCCGTCACGTATTGATTCTCGACCGTGCGGAACGCGTCGGCCTTCTCGTCGGCGGTCTTCCCCGCGAAACGCTCATTGATCCACGCATCCGACGGTGGCTCGGCCTTCGGCAGCGAGTCAGAAAACCACTTCCAGACGGGCGGCTCGGGCACCGGCCGCGGCCGTGTGATCGTCGCCCCTCGAGGGCTGATCAGGTCCCGCTGGCCGCACTTGAGCGGGCTGATCCGCCCAAGCCAACGTACATATTGCACCGGCCACGGCTCGTTCAGCCCGTAGCGGTCCTCGAGTTTGGCCTTCTGGATGGCGATCGAGCTTTGTGACTGCATCTGCCCGCCGCCGGCGAGAAGCAGACCCGCCCCGATGCCCCCCGGAGACGCCGCGAGCAGCATGAACACGAGGAAGGTGATCCCCAGCAACGTGGGGATCATCAGCAGCAGCCGTCGTGTGATGTAGGTGACCATGCTGCTGCCTTGCGAAGATCAAACCTGTGCCGCTCACGCGGCGGCAGTTGACCGGGAAGTGTCTCAGTTCGCGGGAGAAGGAGACAATCCGGAGCCTCGGAAGAACTCCGGGTGCTCGAACCACTTCGGGTAGGTGTGCACGTTCCCGATCTCGATGTTCACGATCCGCACCCACGGCGGCACCCGCACGAACGTGTACGGCTGCTCTTCGTGCAGCACGGACTCGAGCTGCTGCCAGATCTTCGCCCGCTTCTCGCCGTCCATCTCGCGCCGGCCCTCGTCGATCAGCCGGTCGGCTTCCGCGCTGGCCCACTGGGCGAAGTTGTCGCCCTGGTTCTTGATGGAGTCGGAGTGGAAGATCTGTCGCGGATCGCTCTCGGGTGCGCTCGCGCCCCAGCCAAGCGTGATTGCGTCGAAATCGCGTGTCTTCATGAACTCCTGGTACACCGACCAGTCCGCCGGCCGCAGCGTCACCTGGATGCCCTGCGCGGTGCATGAGTCCACGATGAAGCGAGCGATCCGGTCCGAGATCTCGCTGCCGCTGGCGTAGGAGAACTCGAACTGGAACGGCACGCCCGCGGCGTTCTCGAGCACGCGGTCCCCGTTCCGGTCCTCCCATCCCGCTTCCTTCAGAAGCTCGCGGGCCCGCTGCGGGTCGTACGGCCAGGGCTTGATCTCTTTGTTCGAGCCCGGGCTGATCAGCGGCATGTTGCCCTTGGCGACCTCGCCCACACCACTCCAGATGTCCCGGATCATCTTCTCGCGGTCGATCAGATGCGTCATGGCCATGCGCACGCGCTTGTCCATGAACGGCGTGGGCTTGCCGTTCCGCATCCCGCAGTTCCACGCGATGAACGAGTACCCCGACCGCATGTTGACCCACTTCAGGAAGTGGGCCTTGTCCGACCAGTTCGGGTCCTTCTGCAGCGCGACGAACTGCGGCGCCGCCGGGGTGATCATGTCCGCATCGCCCTTCTTGAACGAGTTGAGCCGCGCGATCTCCTCGTTCACCGCGCGGATGCGCAGGCCGTCCATCGCGGGCTTCGGCCCCCAGTACTGCTCGTTGCGCTCAAGCACCACGTCCTCCGGCGGGGCCCACTGCCGGTTCACGTCGAAGCCCTTGAGCCGGTACGGCCCCGCACCCACGAGCAGGCCGGTGCCCTGGTTGATCTGTGCGGGCGTCAACGCGCCGTAGATGTGCTTAGGCAGGATGAACAGGCCCAGCGCGTTGTCAACGTTCGTGAACAGCCGCTGCTGGAACGCGAACTCCACCGTCCGCGGGTCGATCACCGTCACGGACTTGATCGAGTCCCGCAGGACCGACCGCGACCGCTCCGCCTCGATCTGCTCGTTCATCACGTAATCATGGAACGTCCAGCGGATGTCCTCCGCGGTGATGGGCTTGCCGTCGCTGAACCTTGCGTTCGGCCGGATGCGGGCCCGCAGCCACATGCCCTCCGGGTCGACCTGCCACGCCTCCGCCACCTGCCCGCGCATCTTGAGCGTCACCGGGTCGTAGATCCCCAGCGACCCCATCGTCAGCTCCTGGATTCGCCGCGCGTACACGTCGGCAGAGATGTACGGCGTCAGCCTTGCAAGCTGCGCCTCGTAGATCTCCGTGAACTCCCCGCCCGCACGGAAGTTCGGGTCCTTCCGCGGATCGTGGACGAACTCCAGCGGCGCCTGCCACTGCACCTCCACCCCCGGCCTCGCCCAGCTCTCGTCCCCCACCACCGCCGGGGTCTGCCCGCCGGGCGTCGCGCCGCCGCCCCCGCCCGACGCGGGCTGCACGACCATCGCCCCCGACTCGATCGTCGCCTCGATCCGCGAGAGCTGCGCCTCGAGCTGCCCCAGCTTGTTCAGCGCGCTCTGCAGGTCGTTCTTCTGGTTATCACGCTGCAGCATCGCCAGCCACACCGACAGGCCGACGAGCACCATCACCACAAGCAGCACGAAGTCCTTCAGCCCAAACTTGTTCTGCATAGTTGTTCCCGGTTCGCTCGGCGATGGACAGAGCCCCGAGTGTACGGGCCGACGAACGCTCAGTCAGCCCGACCCGCCAAACTTCCGCCCCCTTTGGGTGCCTGTTTCGCTCGCGCAGCCTCTGCGCCTGTCTCTTATAACATCTCCGAGCCCACGAGAC
>JAEYNG010000494.1 GCA_023412695.1 Planctomycetota bacterium
GCCTTGCTCAGCTCGACGAACTGCAGCCGGAGCTGGTGGAGCACCTGGGTGAGGTCCGAAGATTCTTCGGCCGTCAGGTTGCCCTTGGTCTTCTCTTCCAGCACGCCGAGCAGGTCAATGTAGTACTTGGCGTGCTCAGGCGACACCACGGCGCGGCCGGTCTCCGGGTCAGGAAACCCGCCCATATACGTAATCGCCTGCATGATCACGAGTTCCAGCAGACCGCGGAAGTCTGCCGGGGGCATTCCCTCGGGCTGGCCCTCGCTACCTCCCTGCTTGCCGGCGCCGGCCTTCTTCTCCTGCGCGGCGAGCTTCTCACGCTCCGCCTGCGCCTGAGCCTTCCAGTCGCTATCCACGATGATCTTCGGCTCGCTCGGATTCTGTGACATGCGTCGCTCCTCGCGGCCGCCCTCCGAAACCTCGCCGCTTCCCACTATAGGAGGCTGTTTGCACGTTCGGACCCCCTCGGATACCCTCGTCTGAAGATCCGCATGAGCAAGGACGCACGCATCGTCATAACCCCGGTCCTCCTCCTCGCCGCACTCGGCGCCGCATCCTGCGGCTCAGCCACTACACGACCTTCCCGCGGGGAGGAAGTGCTGCGGGCCGAGCAGTTCGTCCTGACGGATGTGCCGCGGGAACCCGCCGCTGACGCGCCAAAGCCGTCGTCCGGGGACACCCCCGCCGAGCGCGGTGATGCAGAAGTGCCCGTCGCGAGCACCAACGCACCGCAGCCGCCCGCAGCAGCTCCGCGACGGCGAACAGTTGACGACACGCTCACGCTGCGTTCGTTCGTCGGCAAGCCCGACCTCGACAACAGTCCCGCTCAGCCCACCGACGCACCGGTCGTGCTCGAATCGGTCATCGGGCAGATCAACGGCCGCCCGCTGTTCGCATCCGAGGTCCTCACGCCGCTGGATGGGCAGCTCCGTGCAGAGGCCGAGAAGGTGAACTACAACCGCGCAGCGTTCCAAGCCGCGGCGACGTCGGCGATTCAGGGCATCATCATCAGCAAGGTTCGCGACGAGCTCATGCTCGCCGAGGCGCAAGCCTCGCTTCCGCTGGAGGTCCGCCAGGGCCTGTTCGCGTTCCTCGGTCGCATCCAGCAGAACATCGTCAGCACGCAGGCCGGCAGCGCACTGCAGGCCGATGAGCAGCTGCGCGAGTCAACCGGCCGCACGCTCCAGCAGGAGGCCCGCGACCGACTCGATCAGGAACTGATCCGCAACGAGCTGCGCACCAAGGTGCTGCCGCGGGTCAACGTTCCTTGGCGGCTCATCCGTCAGGATTACGAACGCAACTACACCAAGTACAACAAGGGCACGGCGGTGCTCCGCGTGATCGCGATGCCCGCCGGAGATGCGGACGCGGTCCGCGCGGCGGAAGAGGCGATCGCCTCAAAGCCCTTTGCCGAGGCGGCGCGGATGGAGTTCAACACGTTTCTCCGCGACTCGGGCGGCGTCGCGGAACGAGAGCTGAATGCTCCATTCACGGAGTCGCCCCTGTTCGCCGAGACTTCGTGGGACGAGGCGGCATGGGCGCTCAGACCGGGCGAGACCTCGCCGCCGGTGCGCTACGGCGACAAGATCGCCTGGATTCATCTTGAATCCCTCGACGAGGATCAGGGTGTTTCGCTCTACGACGCGCAGCTGGAGATCGAATCCAATCTGCGCAACCGGAAGTTCATGCAGGAGCGCGACACGTACTTCATCCGCCTGCTGGAGCGTGGCAGCTTCACCGATATCACCGTCATGGTGCAGGAAGCGCTCGCCATCGCCACCGAGCGGTACCTGCCGCCACGATCACAGTGACGCACATGCCGCGCTGGCTCACGCGCATCATCCGCACCTTCCGCCCGCCCGCTTGGTCGGAGAACCGCGACCCGCTCGGGCCCGCGGGTGAACGCGCGGCCGAGGCATTCTTGAAATCCCGCGGCTACCGCATCCTCGCGCGCAACGCCCGCGTGCCGATGGGCGAGGCCGACCTGCTCTGCGAATGTCCGGACCGCCTTGCCATCGTGCTGGTTGAAGTGAAGTCGCGCCGGCTGGACGCTGGACGCGATGATCCGCCCGCCGAGATGGCCGTCACCGCCGAGAAACGCCGCAAGCTCGTGAAAATCATCCGGCACCTGGCGCGGGCGAACCGTTGGCGCAGCCGTCCGCTCCGCATCGACATCATCGCCGTCGACTTCCGAGGCGACCAGCCCGTCGAGATCCGCCATCACCCCGGCGCGGTGGGCCTTCGCTAGCGGTCCAGCCATGTCTGCCACGCGCGGATTGTCCCGTCAAGCTCGTACCTCGCACCGCACTCCGGGCACTTGCCCTTCTGCGCGGCATCATGGAGCGAATACAAGCACTCGGTGCAACATCGGAAGCGGAGATCCACTACCGTCTGTTCCACGCGGGCGCGTCGCCATGCGCACCAGCCGAGCCACGCCGCGCACATTCCGGCGGCGGCCCACACGGGAACCGTCGCATAACGAACCATCTGCCACGGGTACAGACCGTAGAGCACGAGCACCACGACGAAGATCAGGATCACCGGTTGCACGACCGCCGTGTTGCTCCGCAACATCTTCGGTCGCGGCAAGCCACGATCATGCCC
>JAEYNG010000497.1 GCA_023412695.1 Planctomycetota bacterium
CGGCCGCCACCCGCGGCGAGGCCCTCTTCCGCGGCGTCGTCCGCACGGTCGACTCCACCGACACCTTCGAGACCCTCCTCCGCTTCACCATCCGCACCTTCGCCACGCCTACCGCCGAGGCCTCACCCCCCGCGGCCGACCACTCCAATCGTGACGCCGACGCCGACCACGACGCTGGCGGCGACCCGTGGGCCTTCATCCGCGATACAGGCCACGATCACCGCTCCGGCGACCATTCCGGCCTCACCTCCGTCCCCATCCCCACCGCCCATGGCAACCGCCTGAACCTGCTCCTCTCCTGGGGTGGCTGGCAGAACGAGTCCTGGGTGGACCGCCTCCCCGCCCTGCTCGAGCCCATGGGCGTGCATTACCTCCGCGTCCGCACCGCCCGCGAGGCCGAGCGCGCCATCCGCACCAACCCGGTGCACATCGCCGTTGTCGACCTCGGCCTCCCGCTCGACTCGACGCCGACCACGCCCGCGCCTTCCGAAGAGGCCGGCCCGCGCGTGCTCGAACTCCTGCGTCGCCTCGAGTCCCCGCCGCCCACCGTCGTCGTGCAGCGGCCCCGCTCTGCGCGCGACGCCTCCCGCCACATGTCCCATGCCCTCCGCTGCGACGCCTTCGCCGTCGTCGACCGCGCCGCGGCGGACGTCGAGCTCATGCTCAAGGTCCTCCAGCGATGCCTCCAGCGCTTCTACCACGGACGCTGGCCCGGCATCTGATCCGTTTCAGTCACACACCCTCACCAATCACTGTTCACAGATAGAGGAGAATCGAACCATGGCAAAGACCGCGACCGCCCCCTCCGCCGCGACGAAGATCCGGCCCCTGCACGACAAGATCATCGTCCGCCGCGACGAGGCCGAGGACCGCACCGAGAGCGGCCTCTACCTGCCCGAGAAGGCCAAGGACACCCCGAAGACCGGCGTCGTCATCGCCGTCGGCACCGGCACCCTCAACACCGAGACCGGCGCCCTCGTCCCCCTCACCGTCAAGAAGGGCGACCGCGTGATCTTCTCCTCCTACGCGGGCACCGAGATCAAGCTCGGCGCGGCCGGCGGCGAGGAAAAGCTCCTCGTCATGAGCGAAGAGGAAGTCCTCGCCATCGTGGACTGACCCCGCGCATGACCACCGAGCAGCTCCGACAAGCCTGCAAAGAGCTCAACGGCAAGCGCGACGCCGTCGTCTACTTCACGCGCGCGGAGAAATGCATCGTCACCAACGCGATGCTCCTCCCCGAAGAGCCCGACCACCTCATCAAGCTCACCGACGGCAAGCACGTCTACATCATCGATTCCGCCGACGTCGCCTGGATCAAGATCGGCTGACCTCAAACCCGCCACCGCAGAGCCCTCCCCTGCGTCCTCTGCGCCTCTGCGGTGACAATCGACTTAAGAAAAGGAACCGACACCAATGGCCGCAAAGCAGATCGCATTCGAAACCGACGCACGTGAACGCATCCTCCGCGGCGTGCAGAAGCTCGCCCGCGCAGTCAAGGTCACCCTCGGCCCCTCCGGCCGCGTCGTCGTCCTCGAGAAATCCTTCGGCTCCCCGACCGTCACCAAGGACGGCGTCACCGTCGCCAAGGAGATCGAGCTCGAGGACCCCTACGAGAACATGGGCGCCCAGATGGTCAAGGAGGTCGCCACCAAGGCCAGTAAGGACGCCGGCGACGGAACCACCACCGCCACCATCTACGCCGAAGCCATCTACACCGAGGGCCTCAAGAACATCACCGCCGGCGCCAACGCCAACCAGGTGAAGCGCGGCCTCGACATGGCCGTCGCCGCTGTCGTCGAAGAGCTCCAGTCGATGTCCCGCAAGGTCTCCAACTCCAAGGAGATCGCGCAGGTCGGCACCTGCTCCGCCAACCAGGACGAGCAGATCGGCAAGATCATCGCCGAGGCCATGGACAAGGTCGGCAAGGACGGCGTCATCACCGTCGAAGAGGGCAAGAGCCTCGATACCGAGGTCGAGCTCGTCGAGGGCATGCAGTTCGACAAGGGCTACCTCTCGCCCCACTTCGTCACCAACCCCGCCACGATGGAGTGCGTCCTCGAGAAGCCCTACATCCTCATCTTCGAGAAGAAGATCGCCTCCGCCAAGGACCTCCTCCCCGTCCTCGGCAAGATCGCCGAGCAGGGCGCATCCCTCCTCATCATCGCCGAGGACATCGAAGGCGAAGCCCTCGCCACCCTCGTCGTCAACAAGCTCCGCGGCGTCCTGAAGATCGCCGCCGTCAAGGCCCCCGGCTTCGGCGACCGCCGCAAGGCCATGCTCGAGGACATCGCCGTCCTCACCGGCGGCAAGGCCATCATGGAGGAGCTCGGCATCGAGCTCGACAAGGTCACCACCGCCGACCTCGGCCGCGCCAAGAAGGTCACCATCGACAAGGACAACTGCACCATCGTCGAGGGCGCTGGCTCCCCCGCCGACATCAAGGCCCGCATCGAGCAGATCCGCCACCAGATTGACGTCACCACCTCCGACTACGACCGCGAGAAGCTCGAGGAGCGCCTCGCCAAGCTCGCCGGCGGCGTCGCCCAGATCAACGTCGGCGCGGCCACCGAAGTCGAAATGAAGGAGAAGAAGGCCCGCGTCGAGGACGCCCTCCACGCCTGCCGCGCGGCCGTCGAAGAGGGCATCCTGCCCGGCGGCGGCGTTGCCATCCTCCGCGCCCGCCGCGCACTCGACAAGGTCCGCAAGAAGGCCACCGGCGACGAGAAGATCGGCATCGACATCATCGACCGCGCCGTCTCCTACCCCATCAAGCAGATCGCGGCCAACACCGGCCTCGACGGCTCGATCATCGCGATGAAGGTCGAGGAGTCCAAGGACAACAACTTCGGCTTCAACGCCCTCACCCACGAGTACGGCGACCTCATGCAGATGGGCGTCATCGTCCCGACCAAGGTCGAGCGCGTCGCCCTCCAGAACGCCGCGAGCATCGCGGGCCTGCTCCTGACGACCGACGCCGCGATCGTCGAGCTCAAGGACAAGAAGAAGGCTGCTGTCCCCGCCGGCGGCGGCATGGATGACATGGACTACTGATCCAGTCGCCCGCACACTTCGTTCGATCCGAGAACCCATGGACTGCAGTCCATGGGTTCTTCTTTTTCAGTATGCGCACCCCATGATCCCCTGGCGAGACTGGTACCACTGACGCAGGAGGCCGTGGTAGCGGATTGAGGTTGACATTCTGAGTTGGCTTTGGAGGCCGTCTCCATTGCCGGCGATGGCCCTTTTTCCTCCGTGAAACTGTGGAGACTGGTACGATTCGCGCATGCCAGAGTGGGTGACAGATCTCGTGCCGGATTTCCTGACTCAAGTCTCAAGCGGTGTTGCGCTCTTGATTTGTGGAGCAATCGGAACTGGATTGATGACAGTGATTGGCATTGCCATCGCAAAGTTCCGCTCACGGTTGTCAAAGGACGAGAAGTGCCTTCTCGGATGGGCGTATAGGTCCGAGGGCCATCGTCTGTCACTAATCACGGCAACTGACCAGCACAAGTATGTTCAGGTCCAAGGTGTAGTCCTGAACAGGGACCGAGACCGGTGGTTGCTTGCTCACGACAAACTGGAAGAACGGAAGTGGATTGAGGAAGAGGAGAAAAATGTCTATCGACTCTCGCCAAAGGCCCTGAAGAAAGCAGCCATGTACGCGCATACTCCGATCAGTGATCACGCGGTCGAGGTTGAGCGGCCTGCACCTGCACGGCTACAGGCCCAGCAGATCGATCCGGTCGCAGAGGTCATTAGGTTCTCCGGCATAACGGAAGATGCCGTGCAGTTGCTTCGCTGGGCTGAGAACGGCGGCGTCATGCTGGTCCATGTGCCGACCGCTGTTCCCATCAGTGGACCTCGCAGCGACAAGTGGCTTAAGGTTGGATCACAAGACCTGATGACAGCCGGCGATCCAAGTGTCGCCAAACGGTGGCTCACCGCTCTCGACATACTGGATCACGCCGGTTACGTGCGCGAGAAGAACAAGAACGAGTACATCCTGAACGGCAAGGCTCAAATCCTGCTCGGTCGGCTGAAGGATGCGGCGGCTGGTCCCAGTCTGATCACGAAGCACCCGAACTTCATGAAAATGTGGAGAGAGTCCGACGATCTGGACTTCTATGAGTATGACCTGCTGCTGGGATTGGCGAACACAGATTTTTGCATCGCGTCGAGGACGAGCAACGGATGGTTCCTGTTGATCGGCGACAACAGCAAGCACTGGAAGGATGAGCCCGGTTTGGAGAATGGGTTGAAGATGAAGATGGTCGCCCAGCAACTGGCGGAAAAGGGATTCCTGAAACCGGCTTACACGCCGGGAGGTGAGAAGTGGGAGCTCACGCCAAAGGGCTATGAAATGTCGCGCGTCATTGGCATTCTGGGGCCAAGGTGAGCACCATATGATCACCGTTAAGAGCTGGCAGGACCTAGCAGAACGAGTTGTCGCGATAGAGAAGAACTGTGCCTGGGCCTGTCGAGGCGAACCCTGCCGCTTCAAGTCCATCTCTCCTTCGATGGACCGTCTATCCCAACGGTGGAAGCACAACCTCACAGGCCGGTTGTTTGTCGAGCAAATCGCAATCATCCGGTTCCAGCAACAAGCCCACCTTTATCACTCCGCTCACGAGCAGTCGTTGTACAAGGATCTTGTGGAGAATCCGCTGTCCTGTCTGATTTACATGCGACACTTCGGAAGCCCAACGCGGCTCGTCGATTGGAGTGCTTCCTTCTGGGTCTCGGCGTACTTCGCCTGTCATCAGTGCCCTAAAGATCCTGGCTACATCTTTCACTTTGATCGGTACCGCTTGACCCAACTAGTCGGCGATCGGCACGGCGCGGAAACCACCACGATGTGGAACGCCCCGAACGGCAAGTACAATCTGTTCGATCCGAACTGGGTGAAGAAAGCGGCCGACTGGGTGAGTTGCTACTACCTGAAGGGACGAGGCTTTCCGCGGTTGGAATCACAGCAGGGTTTCTTCACGCTTGCGAGCAAGCCGTACCTTGACCATTGGCCCCTCATCCGGAAGGTGTACAAGTATGGAGATCCGGGCTTTGGCTTCGGAGTGATCAAGATTCCGGCGCGGCTCAAGCCTGCTGTGTTGCAGGGATTAAGCACAATGGGGATTACTGGCGGCTCAATCTATGCCGGTCTTGATGGGCTGGGACACACCTTGTCCTCGTTCGTGGCGTTCAGTCACCTCGACATGGGTGTGATGGAATCGCTCGGTCTGAAATGGCGGACAGACAGTCATCGCAAGGCGAGGGCGTGAATCGACCCTCTCCCCCGCCTCCGCCTTCGACGGAGGGGTCCGGCAAGGGAACCGCCCGGTTCCCCTGCCAGCATCTCGATCCCTTCGGTAGTCGAACCGAATGCTCGTTGCGAATACCTCGGCTCTTTGATACGCTCGGCAATGGCC
>JAEYNG010000059.1 GCA_023412695.1 Planctomycetota bacterium
CGTCCGTCTCATGGCCGATCGCCGCAACGACCGGCACAGCGCACTCGACGATCGCCCGCGCCAGTTCGCGGTCGTTGAAGGGCCACAGGTCCTCCATCGACCCGCCGCCGCGGGTCAGCAGCACGACGTCTACGCCGAGTTCCTCGTGCTTTTCAGACAGCCGCCGAACGACCCGCGCAATCTCCTCCGCGGCCTGCGGGCCTTGCACTCGCACATCGACGAGTGAGACAGTTACCGAAGGGCAGCGCCGCCGGAACGTGTCGAGCACGTCCTGAAGCGCGGCGCCGCTTCGGCTTGTCACCACCGCTACCCGCCGCGGCATGACCGGCAGTGCTCGCTTGCGTTCCTCGTCGAGCCAGCCCAGCCCGCGCAGCTCCTCCACCAGCCGCTTGAGCTCCAGCTCGAGCGCGCCCGCACCGACCGGCTCGATCCGGTCCACCATGAACGTTGTTCGCCCTTGGCGGCCGTAAAACTCAACGTGCCCTGTCACGACGACCTGCATACCCGTCTGCGGCACGAAGCCGGCCTTTCTCGCGGCCGACGCCCACATCGCGCATGAGACAACCGCGTCGGCGTCTTTGAGGTCGAAGTACCAATGCGTGCGCTCGCGGAACTGGCCGATCTCGCCGACCACCCGCACGCCCGAGGGGACGCGATCGCGCAGCGCACGATCGATCAACGCCGCGAGCTGTGTCACGGTCAGGCGGTCAGGCGCGGCCGGCGCTGCTCGCTCGGCGTCCGCGACTCTGTCAGGATCGAACGGCAACCTGCCCATGCACCGCGCCTCCGCCTCAGGCCACCGCCCGCCGCGGCGACGCGTCCGCCGCGCGGAGCTGCTGCGCCTGGGCGTACGCCTCGACGACCGACCCGATGTGGCCGCTCACCGTGCGGTTGGCACGCACGTACTCGCGGGCCGTTGCCCCGAGCAGGCTCCACCGCTCGGCGTCCAGCACCGTCTCACGGATTGCCTTCTCCCACTCGACCTTCGTCGGCGCGGGCACGAGACGCGCGGTCGTTCCGTCGATGAGCGTTTCGACAAGCGGGTCCGGCGAAGCCAGCACCGCCATCCCGGCGGCCATGCAGTCGAGCGTCAGCGAATGACTCACGCCGCACGCGTCCGGCAGGATCAACGCGTCCATCTGCAGCGCGGGCTCGCGCCGCCACTCGAGCTCGGGCGTCATCGACAGACGCTCCAGGAGCCCCAGCCGCCGCGCGACCTTCCACAGCGCGGCTGTCCAGCCGTCCTCCACCTGCAGGAAGAGCATCAGGTCGGGCGCATCCTTCGCCACCCCCGCGATCGCCTCGAGCGCCGCGACCGCGCAGCGTGAATCGCCGCGTTCGGCGAGCATGACGAGTGCCGGCGCGCCCGTTCGCGCGTGCCGCCCGGCGGGCACGTGCACCCCCCACCGCGTCAACACGGTCCGCGCCCGCGGCACGCGCCGCAGCGCCTCAGCTCGCAGCGAGTCGTCCGGCACGCAGAACACCGGGCGCACCTGTCCCTCGGGCGGTCCGCCGCCCGTCTCCGCCGGCGTCAGCGTGGCCGCCGCGCCGATCAGCGCTGCCCGTTCGAGCTCCAGCACAGCCGCCGTCCCCGTCTGCCGCGCAAGCTCCATCCCCACAGGCCACGCTCGCTTCCCGCACGCGTGCACCACCGCGACCGGCCCGCGTTCCCCCTGCTTCTCCGCAAGCGCCTTGAGGGTTTCGACCAGCCCGGACACACGCGATCGCAGGCTCAGCGGAAGCCCCGTGTCGACGTATCCGACCGAGGTCGAGTACACCCCCGTCGGCTCGCTCGACATCGTCGCCACCGGCACCGCGTGCACGACGCGGTACCCCTCATCAACGAGCCCAATTTCCAGGCGCGACAGCATCGCCGCCTCCGCCCGGGCAAACTGCCGATCGACAACGACGACCGCCCGCATGACCTCTTCCTCCGCCCGCACTCTAGCCCCAGCGACTCAAACGGCACGCACGCGTGGACACGCTGTGGAGAACCGCCGCAATTAGGCCCCACTTTACAGAGTATCAAGGCCCGACTTCATGTTCTCTTCATGTTGCCTAAGTCGTTGTCCCACAAATACTTAGTTCTCTACTTGGCGCAAAATCGCCCTCCGCCGATCATGCAACTGCCGCCTCTGCCGGCAATCCGGGCAAAAAGTGTGGAAATCCCCGGAAATGCTGGCCGCTATCAAAGCTCAAACCGCCGCCGCCGCGGGCGCTCGCGTCGGGTCATCCGCGATCCGGTACTGAAGGTCCGGCGCTCGGCTCTCGTGACCCTCCACTGCCCTTGTCCGCCATACGCCCACCCAGTGCTCGGGCTGTACTTCCTGCAGGTAGTAATCGCCCGCGGGCTCGTTGTGCGGCGTGAGGTCCGCCGGCGGATCGTGCCACGGCCACCACGGCCGCACGCCCTCCTCAGCACCCGGCAAGGCGCGGAACGCCTCGGGGTTGTCGATGACATCGGCGATGGTGACCAGCCGATCACGCAACTCACCGACCTTCGGGATGCTCGCGAACAGCCCGCGCGTGTACGGGTGCATCGGGTTGCTGAACAGCTCGAACACGTTCGCGTACTCGACCACGCGTCCGGCGTACATCACGCACACTACATCCGCGTTCTCGGCGACGACGCCGAGGTCGTGCGTGATGAGCATGATCCCCATCTGCCGCGTGCGCTGGAGCTGCTTCAGCAGCTCGAGGATCTGCGCCTGGATCGTCACGTCGAGCGCGGTCGTCGGCTCGTCGGCCAGCAGCAGCTTCGGCTGGCAGGCGAGGGCCATCGCGATCATCACGCGCTGCCGCATACCGCCCGAGAACTGATGCGGGTACGCCTTCATCCGCTTGAGCGGGTCGGTAATGCCCACGGCCGTCAACGCGTCCGCGGCGATCTGCTGCGCCTCCGCCGGCGTCACCGCCTGGTGCAGCAGCACGGCCTCCATGATCTGGTCGCCGATGGTGTAGACCGGGTTGAGCGAGGTCATCGGCTCCTGAAAGATCATCGCGATCTCGTTGCCGCGGATCCTCCCGATCTCGTGCTCGCCCATCGACAGCAGGACGCGCTCCCCC
>JAEYNG010000118.1 GCA_023412695.1 Planctomycetota bacterium
GGGCACCTCGTCACCGTCTGCGAGCCCGACCCGCACAAGCACGCGGCGTTCGCGGCGATCGGCGTCAAAGCCACCGCCAGCCACGCCGAGGCCCTGCAAAGCCCCGGAACTCTCCTCCTCGCCGTCAAGCCTCAGTCCCTCGCCCAGCTCGCCGATCAGCTCCGCCCGCACCTCGCCCGCCCCACGCTCGTCCTCTCCATCCTCGCAGGCGTGCAGACATCTCGAATCCAGCAGGCCCTCGGCCCCGCCGTCCGCATCGTCCGCGCGATGCCCAACACCGCCGCGGCGGTCCGTCGTTCCACCACCGCCATCTGCCCCGGCCCGGGCGCTCGGCCCGGCGACACCGCTCTTGCCCGTCGCCTCTTTGACGCCATCGGCACAACCGAGGTCATCGACGAATCGCTGATGGATGCCGCGACCGCCGTCGTAGGCTCCGGCCCAGCGTACCTGTTCTTCCTCGCCGAAGCAATGCTCGACGGCGCAACCGCCGCGGGCTTCGAACCATCCGTCGCCGATCGGCTGGTCCGCTCCACGCTCGCCGGCGCGTCGGAACTCCTTGCGCAGTCGACAGATGCATCCGCGGCCGATCTCCGCACAGCGGTCACTAGCAAGGGCGGAACCACCGCCGCCGCGATCGGCGTCCTCGAAAACGACAACGTCCGCGACGCCGTCCGCCGCGCCGTGCTCGCCGCTCGCGATCGCGGCCGCGAGCTTGCCCAGATTCCCAATGACAAACCCCGGGACTGAATCACAGGCTCCGGAAAGCGCCTGCAAGTTTCCGCGACGCTCGCGACATTGCACGCTGTACGCCGCCTCTTCCCGCGGCCAAACGGAGTGCCCGCATGAACTTCAAGCTCACAGCCCTTGTCGTAGCGCTGTCCGCCGCGACGTCCGCCCATGCCATCGTCATCCACGACGAGTCTGTCAACGGCGACCTCTCTAACGACCGCTTCAACCCCACGCCGTATAACCTCGCGATGGGTGCTAGCTCGGTCATCGCCACATCGGTGCAGGGCGACCGCGAGTTCTTCTCGCTGACAATCCCCGCCGGCCTCCAGCTCTCCTCGATCATCCAGGTTTCCTACGTCGGCGACGATGGCGTCGCCTTCGCCGCCGTCCAGGCCGGCCCGCAGCTCACCGTCGATCCGGACTCGTTCGACGCCACCGGCCTGCTGGGCTGGACACACTTCGGCCCATTCATCTTCGTCGACGGCAGCGACATCCTGCCCATGATGGGCGAAGGCTTCGGCGCCGACGGCTTTGTCCCACCGCTCCCCGCCGGAACCTACACCTTCTGGCTGCAACAGGCAGGGACCTCGCCCTCGACGTATCAGCTGGACTTTGTCGTCACGCCCGCGCCGTCCGCGGCCGCGTTGCTGGGCGTTGCCGCCCTCGCAGCGTGTCGCCGGCGTGCGCGCTGCTCTCTCCAGCTCACAAAAACAAAGCGGGTCCGGAGCGTGGACTCCGGACCCGTTGCTTTTCTGCGAGGATTCTTAATCAGACCTCGACCACCATCGCCACGCTGTTCCCGCCGCCCAGGCACAGCGCCGCGAGGCCACGCTTCCCGCCCGTGCGGTGGAGCTGGTGCACCAGAGTCGTCAGCACACGCGCGCCTGAGCCGCCGATCGGGTGGCCCAGCGCGATCCCGCCGCCCGCGATGTTCAACTTGCTCTCCGGAATCTCCTGCCCCGCGGCCTTCAAGCCCTTCAAGTTGCACAGCACCTGCGCCGCGAACGCCTCGTTGATCTCGAACAGGTCGATGTCCTTGGCCGACAGGTTCGCCTTCTTCAGTACGCCCACGATCCCCTCGATCGGCGCAGCGAAGATGTCCTTGGGCGCCACGCCCGACGTGTGATACGCGACGATGCGCGCCATCGGCCGCGTCCCGAGCCGCTCGGCCGTCGCCATGTCGGCGACGACCACCGCAGCCGCGCCGTCGGAGATCTGCGACGCGTTCGCCGCCGTCACCGTGCCGTCCGCCGCGAACGCCGGCCGCAGCTTCGCCGCCGACTCGACCGTGGACTCCGCGCGGATCCCCTCGTCCGATGAAACGCCCGGCGACTTCTTGTCCATGCACTGCTCGCCGCTCAGCGCGACGATCTCGTTCCTGAACCACCCCTGCCGCGTCGCCTCCGCCGCACGCTGGTGCGACTGCACCGCGAAGCGGTCCTGCTCCGCGCGGCTGATCTCGAACTTCTTGGCGATGTGATCCGCCGAGTTGCCCATGGCGCACGTCTCGAACGCGCACCGAAGGCCGTCGAACGCCATGTGGTCTTCCATCTGCGCCGGACCGTACTTCACGCCCTCGCGAACCCGCGCAAAGTGCGGCGCGCCGGTCATGTTCTCGAACCCGCCCGCGACCACCAGCCGGTTGTCCCCGGCCTTGATGCTCTGGGCCGCGAGCATCACCGCCTGCAGGCCCGAGCCGCACACCTTGTTCACCGTCTGGGCGCTCAGCGTGTCCGGCAGCCCCGCCTTCAGCCCCGCCTGGCGCGCCGGGTTCTGACCCAGCCCCGCCTGCAGCACGCACCCCATGATGCACTCATCCACCTGCGAGCCGAGCTTCTCCACCCCGCCGATCGTGTCGAGCGCCGCACGCACCGCGTACGAGCCAAGCAGCGGCGCCGGCACTTTCGACAGACCGCCGAAGAACTTGCCGATCGGGGTGCGCTTCGCAGCGAGAATGACAGGCTGGCTCGTCATGAGACCTCCAAGTGATCCAGAATCGGTGTGTCGAACGAACGCTCATCTTAGGCGCAATTCATCGCGACGTGCCCGATTTGCCGGTAGGATCGACCATGTTCGAGCTTCTGCTTCGGGGGTTGCCGTTCTTCGCTGTCCCGCTCACCGCGTCCCCGGCGTCCGCTATTCCCGCCGCAGACCCCGCGGCCGCCGAGACATTTCGAAACGCCGGCGTCGTCATCGGTGCCCTTCTGCTGGTCGTCATCATCGCGTTGCTCGCCCATTACGTTCTGTTCAGGCTTTTGCTGGCCGCCGCGAAACGCTCTCCACGCATCCCCGAGTCCGTCGTCCGACGGCTGCGCCTGCCGTCACAGCTCGGCGTCGCCGGGCTCGCCGGGCTCTTCATCCTTCCGCGGCTCACCGCATCGCCGCGAATCGCCGACGGCCTGCGACACGCCTTTGCCCTCATCCTCATCCTCGCGCTCACGATGCTGGCGGTCCGGGGCCTGATGCTCGCGGCGAGGCTTTACCTCGCCCGCTTCGACATGCAGGCCAGCGACAACCTCGGCGCGCGGCGGGTGCACACGCAGCTGCTCGTCGTCTCGCGCATTTTGGGCTCGATCATCTGGCTCATCGGCATCGCCGCCGCCATCATGACATTCCCCTCGGTCCGCCAGCTCGGCACGAGCATCCTCGCCTCGGCGGGTATCGCCGGGCTCGTCGTCGGCCTCGCCGCGCAGCGGACCCTCGGCAACTTCCTCGCGGGCCTGCAGATCGCCCTGAGCGAACCGATCAACCTCGACGACGTCGTCATCGTCGAGAACGAATGGGGACGCGTCGAGGAGATCACCGCCACCTATGTCGTTGTCAAGATCTGGGACGAGCGACGGCTGATCGTCCCGTTCTCCTGGTTCATCGAGCGTCCGTTCGAGAACTGGACCCGCCGCACGTCGCAGATCCTCGGCACGGTCTTCCTCTGGATGGACTACTCCGTGCCCGTGGACGACATCCGTCGCGAGGCCCGCCGCATCGCCGAGGCCTCCGCCGACTGGGACCGCCGCGTGATCGCTGTGCAAGTGACGGACACGACGGACCGTGCTGTGCAGGTCCGCGTGCTCGCCAGCGCGCCCGACGCCGGCAAGGCGTTCAGCCTCCGGTGCGAGCTCCGCGAGAAGCTCATTGCCTTCCTGCAGCGCGAGCACCCGGCCGCGCTGCCGCGCACCCGCGCGTTCGTTGACGGCGGTCTCGAGCTCGCCGGAGTCGGCAGCGATCAGCCAACCCTGCCGGGCGGGGGCGGCAACTCGCCCTGATCGACCTTCTCTTCGACGATCTCTTCGTCCCTGGCGCGGAACAGACCGGCGCCCCAGACGACGCTCCACGACACCGCGTAGCCCATCAGCAGCCACACGATCCCGACGATCGCCGCGACCCAGCCGAACGAGAGCCCGATCACCAGCGCACCGGCCACCAGCACCGACGTCGCAAGAATCGCCATGACCCACGGGGTCATGTTCCGTTCCTCGACCATCGCGCCCTGCCCCTCGGGCATGTGCTTCTGGTGCTCGGCGACCAGTTCCGGCTCCGTCACCGCCGGCGTCGGCGGTGGCGCATCGACCACCTGCCGCACCCGCGGCGGCGTCACGACGTCCCGCTCGCGCTCAAACTCCCTACCTTGGTCCCGCTCATAACCGCGCCCGAATGACGTGCGCGAAGTGTTCCCGTACGTACTCATTGGAAGCCTCCTTTCGCGGAACTCCACGTTGCTACAGGAAGCTTCGTTTGCAATCCGGTCGCCAGCATGAACGCAGCATGAAAGCGCGGCGCGTTTTCCGTGCGCCGCCAGACGCGGGAGCATCGCCAGATGACGTTCAGCCCGTCGGTCCCTCGACAAAAGTCAGGCCCACGAGCCACTTTCCGCGCCCTCCCGCGCGGACCCGCGCCACCCGCGCATAGCGAGTGAGCGTCTTTCCGTCTGCAGCCGGGATGCTCACGTGAAGCAACTCGCCACGCGCAAACGGCCAGTCCGTCTCCGCGCACGCGCCGCCGCGACTGATGTCCACCACCCGCACGTTGAACGGCTCACCCTTCGACACCGGGTGCGGTCGCGACTGCTCGACAAACCGCGCGCGGCCGACGAGGCTGCACGAGAAGCGCGTGAACTTCCGCCGCTCGTTTCCATCGACCGCCCTGCCGGTGATCCCGCCGAGGCTCTGCAGCGGCGCATCGGCCAGCCCCGCGGGGGCCTGCGGCATGGCATCTCTGAATGACGCCCCGCCGGAACCTTCCGAAACGCTGCCGGTCCGGGCCGGGTCCTTCTCCAGCAACCCCTCGACCAGCGAACGCCACGCCTCGAAGATGTCCTTGTCAAACTGCGAGCCGACCCCATCGGTCATCATTTTCAGCGCATCGCGGGGGTGCGTCGGTCCCCGATACGGTCGCGTCGCCGTGATCGCATCGAATACGTCCACAACCGCGCACACCCGCGCGAGGAACCCGATCTGATCGCCGAACACGCCGTTCGGATACCCCTTCCCGTCTAGCCGCTCGTGATGATCCCTCGCCATCTCGAGGATCGCCGGCGGCATCGACGGGTGCTTCGACAGTTCATCAAACCCGACGGCCGGGTGGCGCCGAAGCAACTCCCATTCATCGGGCTCGAGCTTCCCGGCCTTGTTAAGGATCTCCTGCGGGATGTCCCGCTTGCCGACATCGTGCAACAGCCCGCCCTGCACCGCCAGCGAGAACAGCGACTCGTCCCCCGGCTTCAGCGCGCGTACAAGGAGGCCGCACCCCACGCCCACGTTCACCATGTGCGTCGAGGTGTAGAAGTCGTGCGACGACATCGCGAGCAGATACCCGAACTGCTTCTCGTCCTTCGCGACCCACGTCTGGAACGTCCGGCTGATTTCGGCGATTGTCTCGACAGGCTCCGTCTGTCCTGGCAGGAGCAGCACGTCCTCGATCATCTTCGCGCAGTTCTCGCGGATGATCCGCGCCCGCTCCATCTCCACCTTCGCCGGATCCGTGAACACCGAATCAAGCTTTTTGGTCAGCGCCCGTCGGTAGATTGCGTGCTGCTGCGCCGGGATGTACACGTATTTGATCCGCTGCTCTTTCAGCCGCTGCAGCTCTCCGAGCGTGACCTCGAGCCCGGCCGCGCGGTAGAGCGCGGGCTGCGGCTGCCCGTCGTGCCTCAGCCACAAGTCCATATCGAGGATCTGCGGATCCAGCGAATCGATGTGCACCGGGAGAAACCGTTGCGCCTGCTGCTGAGGCGCATCGACGGCGGCGGATGGCGTAGCGACGGTCATTGGACCCTCCGAGTAGGCCTTTCCCTTCGGCTCATCGCGACCAAAACGTAATTTCCGACAGCTGTCCTGCTCAGTTTCCGCGCGCAAGGACTTGCATGCACTCGACTTATTGACCTGCGAACCGGAAGCCTGTGCCCAGATCAAGGGAAACCCTCGCCGCGAGGGATGCGGTTATCCGCCCGCCTCCCTCCCGCTACCCTTGCTCCCCGTCACCCCCGACGGCCCACCCACTCCCCATCATTTCAGCCGCGGAGACCCGTATGCCGAGTGCTGCCTCTGGACCCAGCGTCACCCTCCCCGCCGACACGAACCAGGCCCTGGGCCTGGCGAACTTCGCCCTCGACTTCATGTGGAACAAGCCCGGCGCAGGCGGCTGCGACGCCGATCCCTCCGTCCTCGCCCGCACCGAGAT
>JAEYNG010000129.1 GCA_023412695.1 Planctomycetota bacterium
GTCCTGACCCGCGAACCACTCCGACAGGAATGCGAAAATGTCGCTGACCGTCGCGACGCCGTCCCCGTCGTAATCCGCCTTGCAGCGGATCTTGGCCAGAAACGCGACCGGGTTCTGGCCGGTCGGATCTGCGCCGAGCACCGCGAACTCGCGGCTGTCGTTCAGGTCCGACACGTCGCTCACAATGATGAACGACTGAGCCGGGTCGATCAGCTCCTGCACACTGACAGGCTCGCCGCCGGCCATCATGAGCTTGACCGTCACCTCGTAAGTCTGAGGGTTGTGCTCCTTGAGGAGCAGATCGCCCTGCACGTTCAGGCCGCTGATCAGCGTGAAGCGGTCGACGCCGATATCGCGAATGCCCTCGCCGGGCGTGTACACGAACGCCCCGTCGCTGTACAGCCCGGCGACAACGCCCGAGTTGGAGATCGCCACGCCCTGAGAATCCGGGAACGCGCCCTCGGGATCAAGCTGCACCAAGCCGCCCGCGTCGTCGTACATGAACGCCCCACTCCCGCTCGCGAAGATCGCGACGCCCGTGAACTGGCCCGAATCGTTCATGTCCGTGGCGAAAACCGTCGTCCCGTCAAGGATGACCTCCGCGCCGCCGTCGAGCGACCAGCGCACGACGTTGCCCTCCCAGCTCCGCGACATGAGCACCTGCCCGGCCCGGTTCATATCGATAAGCCTGGCTCGCCGCGGCAGGTCGTTCGAGACAATCGACGACAGGTCCATCCAGCCCACATCGTCGCGGTAGTACACAACGTGCTCGCCGCCGCCCTGCATCACGTCGCGGCGCGGTGACATCGCGATCCCACCGTCCGACGCGACAAACATCGGGTAGATCGACGTGGTGTGCGTCACCCCCGACTGCTCGAAATGAAGCTGCTCGCTCCCAACGCCCGGCGTGTTTCGGAAGAAGTACATCCCGCACGGGCCGTTCCCGCCCGGCGGCGGGAGGCAGGCGTCGCCGATGACGACGCCCGAGTCGTTGATCGCCTTGGCCCAACTGACAAGCAGGTTGGGAGCGGGGTGCAGGTCCTCGATCCCGCCGCCCTTGGTCCACCTCGCGGCGTGATACTGCCCGACGCTCGCCTGGCCGGCGAGGTCGCCGTTCGCGTTGATCATCCGCGGCGCGAGCGCCCAGGTCGTCGATCCCGACAACCCCGGCAGCGGCGTGAGCTCGAGTTCGTGCTTGCCATCGCCGGCGGCGCAAACAGACGCCCCACCGACCGCTGCGAGCACCGCCAATGCTGTCAGAGTCTTCATCTGCATCTCCTGTTTCGGTCTGGCTTCCAGCCCGGTACGCCGCGCCGGCAACCGGCATCATGGAGTGATGTCGCCGGAGCCGGGAGACATTGCAAAGGCCGCCGACATTTCTGTCAGCTCCACAGCCAAGCGGTGCTGAGTATCGCAAGAGTGGCCGCAACTGTGCAGGCCACGAACCACGCGGCCGCAATCCCCAGCCGCGCCAGGTGCTCCTGCCGTCGCACGCCCCGTCGGATCGCCCGGGTTCGGAAGAGCTGAGCAACAAGCCCCAATATCGTCGACACAATTGCAACAAACCAAAGCAGATGCAGGACAAAGCACGCCATGAATAGCGCATCGCTACTAAATGACACTGCTAGCCACATCGATATTGCAGCGGCAAGGCCCAGTGCTCCGGGTACCGCACAGACATCGCGGATGCTGTACCACAACGGATAAAAGAGATACTCGGCGACACGGACTGATGGCGTGAATTCGGAGCCGCACTCCGGACACAGCGCCGCCATCTCAGCGATCCCGGCGAGCGAATACCCGCATCGTGAGCACTGCGTGTCGGGATCCACGAGTGTGTAGGCTTGCCATGTCTGTCGCCGAGTTTTCGGAGGTTTGCTCAGCATTCTCTCGTGAACGCCGTCACAGGACCGACCCGCGCTCATTGCTCACAACTCCCCCAGCCTCCGCGTCGTCTCCTGCTCCACCAAGTCCCTGAACAGCCTGTCCATGTCACCCGCAACGATGTCCCGCACCGGGTACTCTCCCGGAAGCCGTTCGTCCGCGACAATCCCGTCCTTGAAGCGGTACGTCCGGATCTTCTCGCTCCGCTCGCCCCCGCCGATCTGCTCCCGCCGCGCACTCGCGCGCGCCTCGTGCGCCTTGCGGCGCTCGAGCTCATACACGCGCGCCATCAGCAACCTTCTCGCCGCCGCCCGGTTCTGCTGCTGGCTCTTGCTCTCCTGCATCTTCACCTCGATGCCCGTCGGCTTGTGCACCAGCTTCACCGCCGTCGCGACCTTGTTGACGTTCTGACCGCCCGGCCCCTGCGCCGTCGTGACGTCCTCGTACACGTCGTTCGCCCAGTCGATCTTCACCTGCACTTCTTCCGGCTCGGGCAGCGTCGCGACCGTCGCCGTCGAGGTGTGGATCCGCCCCTGCGCCTCGGTCGCGGGCACACGCTTCACCGAGTGCACGCCCGCCTCGAACGCTAGCTCGCTCCACACCCCCTCGCCGCGGACGTTCACCACCACCGACCGCACACCGCCGACGCCCGGCTCGGGCGTGAGTTCAAGCACTTCGAACCCCCACCCCTTCTTCCCGGCGTACTTCTGGTACATCTCCAGCAGGTCCCGCGCCCACAAGCACGCCTCGTCCCCGCCCGTGCCCGCGCGGATCTCCAGCATCACCGATCCCACCGCCCGGTCCTCGGCGTTCACCAGCGCCGACTTGATCCGCTCGATCAGCGCATCCGCCCGCGCCTCGACCTCCGGCAGCTCCGCCCTCGCAAGTTCGACGAACTCCCGATCGACCCCACCGCCGCCGCCCGCCACCACCGCCCGCAACTCCGCGGCCTCGTTTACCAACGACTTGTACGTGCGGTAGTCCGCGACCATCCCCTCGATCGCGGCCTTCTTGATCGACAGCTCTCGCACCGCCTTGTGGTCGGTCACGAAGGCCGCGTCGCCCAGCTTCGCTTCCATCTCATCGAGCTGCTTGGAGAGCTCATCGAGGCGGGCAAAGAGCGCGGGCGGGAGAGCGGTCGGGGGCATGGCGGATCGAAGAGCACAGCCCGCGGCCTGTCAAGCTTGCCCGGCCCGGCACGACGCCCTTCTCACCTCGTCCTCCCTAGCCTTTCCCACCCATGTCCAACGCCGTCGTCATCTCCGGTCTCACCAAGACGTTCGGGCCCAAGGTCGCCGTCAAGGACCTCAACCT
>JAEYNG010000161.1 GCA_023412695.1 Planctomycetota bacterium
GTCTACGACCGCGCCGACAAGGACAACGCCAACGGCTGCATCTGGATCTACAACGTCAAGAGCGGCGAGAAGACCCAGGTCACCAGCAACATGTTCGACTCCGGCGCGCCCGCGTTCGACCGAAAGGGCGACTGGCTCTTCTTCGCCTCTAAGCGCTCGGTCACCGCGCCGCGATACTCCGACATCGACAACACGTTTGTCTACGCCGACACCGCGGTGCTCCTGATGGCACCCCTCCGCACCGACGTCAAGAGCCCCTGGCTCCCCAAGAGCGACGAAGAGACCATCAAGAAAGACGACGCCAAGAAGGACGAGGCGAAGAAGGACGAGAAGAAGGACAACGCCGACAGGCCCGCGGCCGACGACGGCGTCTCCGGCACGTGGGAGGCCAAGGCCACCGGCGGCGAGCTCCCGCCCGACGGCCTCGTGTTCTCGCTCAAGCTCTCCCTCGACGCCGACGGCAAGCTGTCCGGATCCATCTCTTCCATCATGGGCGAGGGCACCGGCTCCGGGACGTTCGACAAGGACACCGGCGAGTTCACCTTCACCGCCAGCGTGCACGACGGGCAGGTCACGCTCACCGGAAAGCTCAACAACGACGAGGCCACAGGCACGTGGACCGTCGGTGACCAGTCCGGCCCGTGGACCGCGAAGCGCACCGCGCCCGCGGCCGGGGACGACAAAAAGCCCGAAGACAAGCCCGCGGACGACAAGGCCGCCGGCGACAAGAAGCCCGACGAGAAGAAGGACGAGAAGAAAGAACTGAAGATCGACTTCGACGGCCTCGAGGCCCGCGCGATCCAGCTCCCCCTCGCCCCCGGCAGCTTCAACCGCCTCGTCGTCGCCGACGGCGACAAGCTCATCATCGGCCGCACCGGCACCCGCGGCAGCGGCGACGCCGGCATCAAGATCTACAACTACAAGGACGACGAGAAGGAAGAGAAGCTCGTCACCCAGTTCGGCTCCTTCGAGCTCTCCGCCGACGGCAAGAAGCTGCTCGTGATGCGCGGCCCGACGGTCAACATCGTCGACGCCTCGGCCGGCGGCAAGTCCCAGGCCGTCGCCACCGGCACGATGCAGACCGTCATCGAGCCGCGCGAGGAGTGGAAGCAGATCTTCAACGAGGCCTGGCGCCTGCAGCGCGACTTCTTCTACGAGTCAACCCTCCACGGCGTGGACTGGGACCGCATGCGCGAGCACTACGGCGCGATGATCGACGACTGCTCCTCCCGCGAGGACGTCGCCTGGGTCCTCGGCGAGATGATCTCCGAGCTCAACATCGGCCACGCCTACATCCAGGGCGTCGGTGACGGCGAGTCGCAGCCCAGCCAGAACGTCGGCATGCTCGGATGCGACTTCGAGCTCGACGACAGCGGCGACACGCCCGCCTACCGCATCACCCGCATTGTCCGCGGCGGCACGTGGGACTCCGATGCCGTCGGCCCGCTCTCCATGCCCGGCGTCGATGTCAAGGAGGGCGACTACCTCCTCGAGGTCAACGGCATCCCCGTCGACACGAGCAAGGACCCGTGGGCCGCGTTCATCGGCCTCGCCAACCGCCCGACCTATCTCACCGTCTCCGACAAGCCCACGCTCGATTCCTCCGCGCGGCTCGTGCTCGTCAGGCCCGAGAGCAACGAATCGGACCTCCGCTACCGCGAGTGGATCGAGTCCAAGCGCAAGTACGTCGAGGAGCGCACCGGCGGCAAGGTCGGCTACATCTACGTCCCCAACACCGGCGTTGACGGCCAGTCCGACCTCTTCCGTCAGTTCTTCGGCCAGCGCCACAAGCAGGCGCTGATCATCGACGAGCGGTGGAACGGCGGCGGCCAGCTCCCGCACCGCTTCATCGAGCTCCTCAACCGCCCCATCACCAACTACTGGGCCCGCCGCGACGGCGAGTCCTGGCCCTCGCCCGATCCTTCGCACCAGGGCCCCAAGTGCATGCTCATCAACGGCCTCGCGGGCTCCGGCGGCGACATGTTCCCCTGGCTCTTCCGCTTCCACGGCCTCGGCAAACTCATCGGCACCCGCACGTGGGGCGGCCTTGTCGGCATCTCCGGCAACCCGCGCTTCATCGACGGCGGCAGCATGAGCGTCCCGACCTTTGGCTTCTACAAGCTCGATGGCCACTGGGGCGTCGAGGGCCACGGCGTTGACCCCGACATCGAGGTCATCGACGACCCCGCGCTCATGTGGAACGGCGGCGACCCGCAGCTCGACGCCGCGATCGACCAGATGCTCGGCGAGATCCCGACCAAGGCGTTCAAGCCGCCGGCCAAGCCCGCCGGCCCGAACCGCTCCGGCATGGGCATCCCCGAGTCGGATCGGTAACTCACATTTCCCCGCCGGCCGCTCGAAAGCGCGGCCGACGGCTTTCCACGTGCGAACACATGAACCGCGTTGAACCGGAACACGCCGCCCGTCTCGACCTGGCGCGCCGCATCGGCGACCGCGCCCGCGAGGTCGCGATGAAGCACTTCGACCCCGCGGGCGTCGCCTTTGACGACAAGTCGGACGGCTCCCCCGTCACCGTCGCCGACCGCTCCATCGAAGAGTTCGCCCGCTCGGAGATCGAGCGCGCGTTCCCCGACGACGGCATCATCGGCGAAGAGTTCGGCACAACCGACTCTCGCTCCGGTTACACGTGGACGATCGACCCCATCGACGGCACCCGCGCCTACGCCCGCGGCATCCCGATCTTCTCGACACTCATCGGCATCCTGCACGGCGGCCGCGCCGTCGCCGGCTACGCCTCCATGCCCGCGTGGAACGAATCCGTCTACGCCGTGCGTGGCGGCGGCTGCACATGGATCCCCGCCGGCGGCAGGCCGCGGCCCGCGCGGGTCTCGGATCAACGCGACTTGAGCCAGGCCCTCGTCGAGACCACCCAGCCGCACGGCTATCTCGAGATCGGCGAGTTCGCGGCGTTCGAGCGCCTTTCGCGCGCCGTCTGGCGCACTCGCGGCTGGAACGACGCGTACGCGTACATCCTCTGCGCCACCGGCCGCGTCGACGCGGCGATCGATATGAGCATCAAGATCTGGGACGTCGCGCCCTTCCAGGCCATCATGGAAGAAGCCGGCGGCATCCTTTCCGACTGGAACGGCCAGACCTCCCCGATCCCCACCGCCCGCGTGATCCTCAGCAACCCCCACCTGCACAGCGCGCTCTGTTCAACGCTGCGCGGCCCATGACCGCGATCCCCATTCAGTAAGATCAACTCCGCGACATCCGATATCCGACATCCGACAT
>JAEYNG010000172.1 GCA_023412695.1 Planctomycetota bacterium
ATCCTGACACGACTCCCAGGACGAGCGCCGGCCGCCGCGGGCAGACCAGCCGGCCGCCCCGCTGGAGGAAGAGAGACCCTCAACAGCAGCACAATAACGCCCGGCGTGATCCGTGCTCCGTCCGGGCATCGCGGCCGATCACCAACATCATCGACCGGTTTTCCGCGGGCCTGTTCGGACCGGGCCGGTCACTCACCACCGAGGACACGATCATGTACGCCAATCCCCCTTCACGTCGGAACGTCGGCTCTCACTCGACGTCCCTTTTCCAGCCCACTTCCCTTGAGACGCTCGAGGCCCGCACGCTGCTCGCGGTGGACCTCGTCGCCGCCTTCATCAACTCCGCCAACCACACGCTGGAGCCCGGCGAGGACTTCGCGTCGGCCATGGTCGTGAACAACGACGAAGACGATCACTCCGGCGCGTTCAGCGTCGAGATGAGGCTCTCCCTCGATAACATCTTCGGCAACGCGGACGACATCGTCCTCGGCACGGCCGAGCGGCCGCTGGGCCTCGACGGCAACGCGAGCACGTCGATTGTCCGCACGTTCAGCATCCCCGGCGACGCCGCCGCCGGTGACTACTACCTCGCTTTCCGTGTCGATCCGCTGAACGAGGTTGTCGAGTCCAACGAGACCAACAACACCTTCTTCGGCGCGACGCAGCAGATCACCATCACCGGCGCCGTCGGCGGTGTCAACCTCGACGTCTTCGGGAACAGTGTCGAGATCGGTGACGGCGCCCATGTCCCTTCGCTGGACAACCACACCGCCTTCGGCGACGTGGACATCGGCGACGTGCGGGACCGCATGTTCATGCTGATGAACAACGGCTCCGGCACGCTCCAGATCCTCGGTGTGACGATCACCGGCACGAACGCCCTCGACTTTGTCGTCGTCGGCAACCCCGTCACATCGCTCGGGCCGGGCGAGAGCGCGACCCTCACCCTCCGCTACACGCCGACCGCCGAGGCGATCTCCATCGCCAACGTCAACATCGAGACGAATGACTCCGACGATGGCGTCGGCGATCCAAGCGTCTTTACGTTCGCAATCAACGGTTTCGGGCATACGCCGGGCGCTCCCACCAACCCCGAGATCGAGGTCCGCGGCAATGACCTGGTCATCAACGCCGGCGATATGTCCCCGCGCGCCCAGGACGGCACGAACTTCGGCCGTCTCCGCCCGGAGAACGCCGCCCTCACCCGCACGTTCGTCATCCACAACCTGGGCGACCAGCTGCTGACGATCTCGGGTATCGAGATCACCGGCCGCAACGCCGAGGACTTTGTCATCCTCGACACGATCACGTCGATCGGCGCTGGCGAGTCCGCGACGCTCCGTATCCGGTTCGACCCGTCCGCACTTGGCAAGCACATCGCTCAGGTCCGCATCCTCTCGAACGACTCCGATGAGGGTATCTACGCCTTCCGTGTCAAAGGCCGCGGCGCAAACAACGGCGGCATCGGCGATGCGGGCGCGGAGATCGACGTCCGTGGGAGGGACGTATCGATCGCCAACGGCGACACAAGCCCGTCCCGTGCCGACAACACGACATTCGGACGCGTCGGCCGCAACGATGCCACCAGAAACCGCCCCTACTTCATCTTCAACACCGGAACCTCAACGCTCGAGATTACGTCGATCACGATCGAGGGGCGCGACGCCAGCGACTTCACCGTCCTGGACTTCCCGACCACGATCGAGCCGGGCGAGTCGGCCCGGCTCCGCGTCCGGTTCGACCCGAGCGCGCTCGGCGCTCGCCGCGCCGAAGTGCGCATCGTCTCGAACGATCTGACGGACAGCGACTTCGTGTTCCGCATCCGCGGCAACGGGATCAACAACAACCCGGCCCAGGGCGGCGGCGAGATCACGGTCACCGGCGTACTCCCGATCGAGAACGGCGACACATCCCCGAACGCCGCGGAAGGCACCCACTTCCGACGCGTGAATGTGAATGGTGGGCGTAACCGCACGTTCACCATCACCAACACCGGCTCGGGCGAGCTCAGCCTGGTCGGGCCGTTCGTCGAGATCACCGGCCGCAATCCGGCACGCTTCACCATTATCCAGATGCCGGCCGACACCACGCTCGCCGCGGGCGAGAGCACGACCTTCGTGGTCCGCTTCAACCCGACGGGCGCCCGCGTCAGCCGTGCAACGATCCAGATCCACTCCAACGATGGCGACGAAGGCGTCTTCTCCTTCGACATCGCCGGCCGCGGACGCGTCGCCTGACGCCGCCAGATCGAGGGCATTAGTTAGCCTGAACTAAATGAAGAACGGCCGGGCACAAGCTCGGCCGTTTTTTTTTGCGCCCGTAACAGCTACTTTGTTCTCAACGCCGCACGATCGTCTACAAACCGCTCTGCAACGCAACCAATGACGTCCGTGACGGGGATTGACCACGGATTCTGGGGAGAACTTCGTGCCTTCATGAAGGCGCTTGGCTGGATATGGCCGCGCCGAAGCCACCGCGCGGCAAGAGCGAGAGGAACCTTCGCGCGCACCCTCGGCGTATAGGGGGCCGTTCTGCTTACCCACCCGATCTCGGAGAAAACTGAGAGAGACTGTCGTGAGATTGTGGGTGCAGGCGATGAAACGCCGATGCGGCAGAGATGAACTTGGCCTAATGTCTCACCTTTCATGCCGAAGCGTTTGCGGCACGCCAAGTTCTGACCGAGACGACAACTCGGTTCTGTACCGCGAGAGAGGGAGCGCAGTCTATGAGAGCCGGCGCAGGCAGGGGTTCGCACTCGTGGGGCGGGGTGAAGGGGTGGATGTTGGGAGTCGCGGGGGCAGTGGCGGTAACGACCGCCGCGAACGCAGTCGTGGTTGAGGGCTTGAACATCATCCTCCCGCCGCCCGCTGGAGGGTGGGTCGGAGGATGGAACGGGTCCTCCGGCGTGCCAGTTTCCCAATACTGGGTGCTGACCGCGCGGCACGTCGGTGGCTCCGCCGGGCAGCATTTCGTGATGCGGGGGCAGTGGTACCTTGCGGCCGAGATCCGGCAGCACCCGACACTCGATCTGCAGTTGATCCGTGTCACGACCCCGATGCCGGCTTGGCACGCCATCGCGCCGCAGCAGTTCGCGGGCACGGCTGTGTACCTCGGCGGCTGCGGGCACACTACCCAGAGCCCTTTGCCCAACAATCAGGGCTGGGACTGGGGCGGTGAGCGGTTCGAGGCCTGGGGCCGCAACCGCATCGAGACCGCCGGTTCCATGCTGCGGATCCGCTTCGACGCGCCGGGCGCCAATGCCGAGCCTCAGGAGGGCGCGTTCGCCCTCAATGACTCGGGCGCTGGACTGTTCGTCATGGGCCCCAACGGGCAGCTGCAGCTCGCCGGGACCGCCGTGACCGTCTCTGGTGGCGGCGCCTCCACCTATGGGAGCTCCTGCTACTGCGTCGCGCTGCACACCGCCCAGCCGTGGATCAGCTCGAACATCGGCGGCCAAGTGGACCCGCCCTTCAACTGCAACATGTTCGACTTTCTTTCACGCTGGTTCGCCCGCGACATGTCCGCCGACTTCGATGGCAACTCCGTGATTGACGTCGCCGACATCTTCAGCTACCTCGGAGCATGGTTCGAGACGTGCTGATCACAAAGGCCCTTTGAGAGCTTCCCGAAGACGTCCGCCGGATCGCCGGCGGGCGTTTTCATTTCCCCGCCGAGCGGTTCTTATCCACGATGGCCACCAGCAGGACAGTGAATGCGGTGAGCCGGACGACATAGAGCAGCGCATGGGCCTCGCTCGGCAGCGTCTGCGAGGGCGTGAAGATGGTGATCGCCCCGCGGTTGAGGGCCATGATCAGGAACGCGATCGAGAAAAGCAGGAAGAATCGGTCACGCGAGCGTCGCCAGAAGCGCAGGAAGAACAGCGCCGCGACCGCGAACTCCATGAAGATGGCGCCGTCGATGAAGTAGTTCATGGTCTTGCCACCCGCTCGTTCACTCGTGCTCCCATACAAGTCCGAACACAACGCACGCGCCCCCGATCAGCGTCGGAATGTTCCTGACCAGCGACAGATCGGTCCTTGAGCCCATCATCAGGTCAAACGTCACCAGGATGTTGTTGACGCACAGGCCGACAAAGCCGATCCCGGTCCATAGCAGCAGACGCTGCTTCGAGCGCCGGTACCCACGGAGGAGCAGCCCGGCGATCAGGGCGCTTGTCAGCACGCAGAGCACGTACACAGCCTCAGCCATCTGGCCGCTCCTTCTTCAGGCGGAATGCATCCGCAAAGGCCTGGATGCGGTCCGAGGACCGCCCGTACACCCGCTCGATCACCCTGACACGCTGCAGCAGGTAGGCCCGGGAGAGGGCGAGCATCGCCCGCCGAAGCTCGGGCGTTGCCGGGTTGAAGCGGTACGCCGCCGGCGTCTCCGCGCTCTTTGACACCAGCCCCGCCGCGGCAAAGCCGTTGAGCTGCGCCTCCACCCACGCCGCCTCGACCCGGAGTTCGCGCGCAAGCTCCGCGACGGTCCAGTTCTGATCGGCCGTCGTCTGCAAAAGCAGGAGCATCTCGAGCTGCGACACGGAGCGGATATGCTCGTCGATAAACGAGCGCACCTCGGGCGCAAGATCATCGCTCGCCATAGCGCCCCCCTTCCCGCCCCGCATCGGTCACCGAGTTCCCGCACCGACAGACCGCACGGGCCGACCCGTGCGCGTCGCTTCGAAGCGGAGAACTCGTGCGGCGGCGATGCTCCATCAGGCTTCCGGCACTCGCGTTGACTGCACCTCGGGCGAGAGAACGAACTCGCCCCCCGCTACCCGGAGGATCGCTGAGACGACCTCGTCCATCTCCTCGTTCTTCGACAAGTATCCCCACGCCCCCGCCTCGACCGCACGGTCGATGTACTCTGGCCGGATATAGCCGCTGAACATCACAATCTTTACGTCGGGCACTTCGAGCGAAACGTCCCTCACGATCGCGAAGCAATCCTTCCCGGGCATATCGATATCCAGAAGGACAACGTCTGGCCTCGCCTCGCGGATGCGGCACACCGCGTCACCTGCGTGCTCAACCCATCCGG
Source organism: Planctomycetota bacterium (assembly GCA_023412695.1). GTDB lineage: Bacteria > Planctomycetota > Phycisphaerae > Phycisphaerales > UBA1924 > JAHBXL01. The sequence continues at coordinate 5,041 of JAEYNG010000172.1, forward strand.
CCCAGTCGAGCTTGGGATCGAAGTTGATGCGACGCTCCATCGCGTCGGCCAGCAGCCGGTTATCGTCAACGCAAAGCACTCGCACCGGTCCCGGCCTCATGACGCGTACTCCTGCTGCACAACGCCGCGGCTGTTCACCGCGGCCAGTATCGCCGCCCGGATCGCCGTCGGCGCCGGACGCTCACCCACGTACACAAGCTGCTCGCCCGAGACACTCGACGGTCGCTGACCGATGACAATCGCCCGCCGTCCCGACGCAATCCCGAGATACGAAACCAGCTCGGGCTCACGCTCCATTGCATCGTCAACCACCAGCAAGGCCGACTGCGAGTCCGCTGCCCACACTCCCTGGACGACATCGACACCGAGCGATCGCAGCTCCGATGTGACGTATGCACTCAGCTGCGGGCTCTTCAGGAATACGCACGCCCCGCTGAATGCCATCTCCGGCAGCACACCCTCGCCGAGTGAGCCGCCCTTCCAGACCGGGATCGACATCTTGAACGTGGCCCCCTTGCCAGGGGCCGAGTCGACCTCCATGGAACCCCGCGCCTGCACCAGTGCGCCGCTGACAAGCGCAAGCCCCAGCCCGGTCGAGATCCCGCGGACCTTGGTAGTAAAGAACGGCTCGACGCAACGCCGACGCACGTCCTCCGTCATGCCCGGGCCGTCGTCACTGACGGACATGACCACGTGCTCCCCATCGGGTGCCGCGACCGCGACGATCCGTACGTGCCCGTGGCCGCGCTCCCGCATGGCCTCGCCGGCATTCTGCACGAGGTTGTACACAGCCTGCGTGAGCATGTGCGGCGGGATCGCCATTCGCGGCAAGTCTTCGCCGAACTCCGCCGCGATCTCGATCCCTCGCGGCAGCGCGTTCCGCAGGAATGGCGCAACCTCCTCCCACCATTGTTTCACTTGCGTGAACCCGCCGGAGGCGAGCGGGTCGGCGGGGCTGAGCGCAAACAGTCGCAGCCCGTGGCTCAACCTGCGGAGATACTCACACGCTTCGGCGATCGCCTGCACATCGTCCGACGCCCCCGGCGGGAGCTCCGTCTGCTGGAGCGACTCGATCCGGATTCGAACGGGCAGCAACAGGTTGCCCATGTCATGCCCGAGCCCGGCCGCGAGCGTGCCGATCGAGGCAAGCCGATCTGTCAGCCGGAGCCGCTCATGGCTGGCCTCCAGCTCGGCGGTTCGTTCGCGGACCAGCTCCTCAAGGTGCGCTCGGTGCCGGGCCAGCTCGGCCTCGGCCTTTCGCCGCTCCGAGATGTCACGCGCCAGAACGGAGAAGTGCTCGAGGGCTCCGTCCTGTGAATAGTGTGCCAAGACAAGGTGAGACACCGGGATCTCACCCCCCGCGCGTGTCCGCAGGGCGGACTCCCCGAACCATACACCTTCCTGCTTTGCCGTCGGCAGCCCCTGCGTCCGGAGCACATCCGCCGCCCACGCGGGCTGGTAGCCGCCGAGCGTTCGCGGCAGGTCGTCGTGCGGCCCGAACCCGAGCATCTGCCGCCCGCCTCGATTCACATGCAGCACCGTGCCCGATGGGTCGACACGGATGACAAAGTCATTGGCGCGTTCCAGCAGGTCCGTCAGGTGAGCCTGCTCGCGCTCGGCGGTCGCGATCTGGCGGGCCGCCTGGTCACGGACCTGCAGGTTCAGGCGGAACAGCTCGGCGAACACCCGGACCTTCGTGCGCAGGATCTCCGGCACCACCGGCGTGAGGATGTAATCAACCGCGCCCGATTCATACCCGCGCAATGCGTGCAGCTCGTCCGCGTGCGACGTCAGAAAGATGATCGGCGTGTGGCCCGAGCGCTTCCGGCTCCGGATCAGCCGCGCGGTCTCGAACCCGTCCATCACCGGCATGTTGACGTCGAGCAGGATGACGGCGAACTCGTGCTGCAGGATCTGCCGGAGCGCATCGGCCCCCGATGCCACGCAGGTGAGCTCGATCCCCGGCTCCTCGAGGATGGAGCGATAGACCAGCAGCTTGTCGGGCAGGTCATCGACGATCAGGACTTTGACTTGTGCGGTGCTGTTGGGCATCGTGATCAGGCGGCACTAGCGGTGGAGCCACGCACGCAGCACGGCGAGCAACTGTTCGGTGTCAACGGGCTTGGCAAGGTAGTCCCAGGCCCCCGCCTCGATGCACTTCTCGCGGTCTCCCTTCATGGCCTTCGCGGTCACCGCCACGATCGGCAGGTTCTTCAGGCTCGGCAGCTTGCGGATCTCCCGCATCGTGTCGATGCCGTCCATCTCGGGCATCATGATGTCCATCAGCACGATGTCGATGTCCGGCTGCTCCTTCAACAGCTTGATCGCAGCGTGCCCGTTGTACGCCGACTCGATCACCATCTCGTGCTCCTCGAGCACCGTGGTGAGCGCGAAGATGTTGCGCATGTCGTCGTCAACGATGAGCACCTTGCGTCCCGCGAGCACGCGGTCCGACCGGTGCAGATTCTCGATCACCTGCCGCCCCGGCTCGCCCAAGTGCGACACAGGCCTGTGCAGCAGGAACGCCGTCTGATCAAGCAGGCGGTCCGCCGAGCGCACGCGCCTGAGCGTCGTCACCGAGCCGACCGACCCCCACCGCTCGTCGTCCACATCCTCGCCGTACACGATGACCGGCACGGGGTGTGACCGCTCGGTCGTGCTGAAATGACGGGCAAGCTGCATCGGATCGATGTCCGGCGTCGCCGAATCAGCGATCACGCAGTCGAACGGAGAAGCGGATTCCGCCGCGAGGGCCGCGGCCAGGTCCGACGCGACCGTCAGGTCAAGTTCCTTGAGCTCGAGGTCGGCCAGCAGCCGCTCCATCCGCGAGCCCGGCGGCTCGACCAGCAGCACACGCCGCTCGGGCCGCACGAGGAAGCTCCGCAGGTGCTGGATCGCCTCGTCGAGCAGGTCCTTGGACGCGATCGGCTTGGTCACGAACGCGATCGTCCCGCTCTGCTGCGCACGCGCACGCGAGTCGTCGGTCGAGATCACGCAGATCGGGATATGCCTTGTGTGCAGGTCGTTCTTCATCCGATCAAGCACGCGCCAGCCGTCGATGTCCGGCAGGCTGATGTCGAGCGTCATCGCGTCGGGCTTGTACTCCTTTGCCATCGCCAGCGCGGCCGCGCCCAGCGATGTCACCACCGCCTTGAACCCGTGCTCCCGCGCGGTCTCGAGCAAGACGCGGGCAAAGCCTGTGTCGTTCTCGACGATCAACAGCACCAGGTCGTCGGGCTGGATGTTGCTCCGGTCGTCACCAAGCTCGTTCAGGCTCAGGAAGTCCATCCCAACGTCTGTCGGCTCCGAGGCCACAAGCGTCATCGGGGCGTCGTGCGCGGCGAGGCTCAGCGGCGCGGCCGTGGTCTCGACTCCATCCGCCTGCTGCGCCGGCTTCCGGGGCGTGCGCAGCGGCGTGTACACGAGCGGCAGGTACAGCGTGAACCGGCTGCCGCGGCCGGGCTGGCTGAGCAGCCTAATCTCGCCGCCCAGCAGCCGCGACAGCTCGCGGCTGATCGCCAAGCCCAGGCCCGTGCCGCCGTACTTGCGGCTCGTCGAGCCGTCGGCCTGCTGGAACGCCTCGAAGATGATCTGCTGCTTGTCCTGCGGAATGCCGATGCCGGTGTCCCGCACGCGGAACGCGACGACCTGCGTCGCGTTGCTGAGCGTCGTGTGGTCGAAACTCCAGCCGCCGGTCGCGAGTTCCATTTCCAGCGTGACCCGGCCGCGCTCGGTGAACTTGAACGCATTCGAAAGCAGGTTCTTGAGGATCTGCTGCAGCCGCTTCGCATCGGTGCGCACCGCCCGCGGCAGGTTCGGCCCAAGCACCACCTGGTAATCGAGCTTCTTGTGATCCGCGATCGGCTGGAACGTGCGCTCCACGTAATCCTTCAGCTCGGTGAGCTTGAGGTCGGTGACCTCGACCGAAACCGTGCCCGATTCGATCTTCGCGAGGTCGAGAATGTCGTTGATGAGCCGGAGCAGGTCCTGGCCGGACGAGTGGATCGTCTTCGCGAACTCGATCTGCTTCGTGTTGAGGTTGCCGTCCTTGTTGACGCAGAGCTGGTCGGAAAGGATGAGCAGCGAGTTGAGCGGCGTGCGCAGCTCGTGCGACATGTTCGCGAGGAACTCCGACTTGTACTTCGAGGTGAGCGCGAGCTGCGCGGCCTTTTCTTCGAGCGCCTGGCGGGCCTGTTCGACCTCCATGTTCTTCTTTTCCACCTCGACGTTCTGCTCGGCCAGCAGCTTCGCCTTCTCTTCGAGCTCGAGGTTGGTCTTCTGCAACTCTTCCTGCTGCGACTGCAGCTCCTTGGCGAGCGACTGCGACTGCTTGAGGAGATCCTCCGTACGCATGTTCGCCTCGATCGTGTTCAACACGATGCCGATCGATTCCGTGAGCTGGTCGAGGAAGATCAAGTGCGTCGGGCTGAACTGCTCGAATGACGCGAGCTCGATCACCGCCTTCACCTGGCCTTCGAAGATAACCGGGAGCACGATCAGATTCAGCGGCACCGCTTCGCCGAGACCCGAGGAAATCTGCACATAATCCGCCGGCACCTTGGTGAGGAGGATGCGCTCCTTCTCCAGCGCGGCCTGGCCGACGAGCGACTCGCCGAGCTTGAAGT
>JAEYNG010000179.1 GCA_023412695.1 Planctomycetota bacterium
GACCTGCACATCGCGCTCGCCGAAGAGTGCAAGGACGGGGACGCGGACCTTCCTGAGATCGCTTGCGGGGTCGTGGGCGAGGAACGCTCGGAGCCACGGACGCTTCAGGCCGGCCATCGCCTGATCGACAGCCTCGTTGACCGCGGGGCTTACTTCCTGCACGCCGACTTGCGCCTTGACAAGTTCGACGACCTTCTCGCGGACCGCGGCGTCGTCCTTGCCCGCGACGATAGCCGCAAAGGCGGCTCGAGCGGCCCCGGTGACTTTGTCGGCAGCTTCCGCCGTGGCACCGGAGGTGAGCATCAGCGAGCGGTTCTGCTCCGCCAGAACTTCCGCTCCGGGAACGCCGGTCCCGGCGAGCATCACGATGAACGAGACCGCCGGACTCCTCGCGGCGACCATCGGCGCGACGACACCGCCCTCGCTGTGCCCCATGATGCCGACGCTGCTGAACTGCGTTCGCCCGCGCAGCACACCCACCCACGCCTCGGCGTCGGCGGCGAAGTCGCCCGTCGTTGCTTCGGCGAAGTTACCGGTTGACTCGCCGATGCCCCGGTCGTCGTAGCGGAGCGTCGCGATCCCGTTGCGCCCGAGGAAGTCCGCCCACACCGCGAACGGGCGGTGCTCGAAGACCTCTTCATCGCGGTTCTGCGGCCCGCTACCGCTGACGAGGATGACGACAGGGAACGGCCCTGAGCCGTCCGGCACGGTCAGCGTGCCGCTGAGCTTCACATCACCGTTCTGCGCAGACGCCGGCTCGGTGGTGTACGGGAACGGCGGCGTCGGCGTCTGCGGACGCTTAGGCGCGGCAACCTCACCCTTTTCGAGCTCAAACGGGAACTTCATGCCGCCCTGCGAGAAATCGCCCGCAATCCGGGATGCACCGTCCCGCTTGCCGTTGAATGTCGGCGCTCCGGGGATGCCAGCGATGGCAAACCGTACTTCTTCACCGGACACCGCGATCTGGTCGAGTCTCAGGCCGCGCTGGCCCTGCTGCGGGATGTCGATCGTGCCGGTCCACGCCCCGTCAGCAAACACCAGGCTGACAGCCACCCGGAGTTCCGCGCCGGGGAGCTTCACCGAGCCCGACCAGTCGCCGGCCAGCGACTCGTCCCCGGGTATGGCCACTGCCGCAGGCGACTCGGGGTGAGCCGGCGGGGGTTCGTCAGCAATTGATTGAAAACCAGCAGTAATCAGCGCGGCGGCGACAAAAGGAACGGTGAGCATAAGCAGGGACTCCCGGACGGTTGGTCGGCATGTTATTCGATAAGCCCCGCGTCCACTTTCGTGCCCGCGCGGGCCGATACATGCACGGTGCCGCGTTCGCGCGGGCGAATATCGGCTGCGTGCCGACTACCCTCTCGCTCGCCCGCACACGGATGGAGCGGATGCGTGTTCATTGTTCAGGCCCACTCCCTGGCTCAGCAGTCCCGGCTGGCGATCACGCTGGCCTGGGTTGCCGGCTACACGAACATTCTCGCCTTCCTGACGTGCGGGCACGTAATCTCGCACGTCTCGGGGACGACCTCCGACCTCGGCGGAGCGGTCGCCACCGGGACGTGGGGCGTCGCTGCATTCCTGCTGTACCTGCTGGCGACGTTCTTCGTCGGCGCCGCCGTGTCGGGCTTCGCGACCGAGTTCGGCCGGCGCCGCGGGTGGGAATCGATCTACGTCCTGCCGATGGCGATCGAGGCGCTGCTGCTCGCGCTGTTCGCGCTGGGAGTGGAGCTCCACGAGGTCGGCACGGTTGAGCGCGGACTGTCGCTCTACGCCATGAGCGGCGCCGCATCGCTGGCGATGGGCCTGCAGAACGCGACGATCACCCGGATCTCCAACGGCGTGGTGCGGACGACGCACGTGACCGGCGTGCTCACCGACCTGGGGCTGGAGACGGCGCAGTTCATCCTCTGGCTGCGCGACCGCCGCAGCAACGCGCCGCCGGGCGCGGTCCGGGCGATCGTGCACAGCACGCAGTCACACCCGACGGCGATGCGTCTCTTCCTGCTGTTGTCGATCGTCGGCTCGTTTGCGCTCGGAGCGGGGCTGGGCACAGCGGCGTACCAGTTCATGCCGCGGCTTGCGATGATGCCGCCGGTGCTCTTCCTTGCGTGGATCATCTATCAGGACGTCCGCCGGCCGATCGCGGAGATCGAGCCCTCGACGCTGGTGGGCGAGTTCGGGCTTGGGATCAGTCCGCGGCTGGCCGTGTACCACGTGCGTCGCGATACAACACGTCAGGGGCCGATTCACCGGATGCCAAACCTCCAGGCGTGGGTCGAGAGGCTGCCGCGGAGCGCGGACGTGGTCGTGCTCGACCTCGATCAGGTCAACCAGATCGATGCAAACTCGGTGATGGAGCTTCGGACGGTGCTGAACCGCATGCGGGACCAGCAGCGGCACCTGGTCCTCTCGGGTCTGACCCATGACCAGGTCGAGCAGTTAAGGCGGGCGGGAACCGGTGAGGCACTCGATCCGCGGGACGTCTGCCCGGACCTAGAGCTGGCGATCGCCAAGGGGTTGAACCTGCTCGAGAGGGACGGCTAAGACGCCCGACTCGAACCCCTTGCACCCTCAGCAATATTTCGACGTCCGGCAGGATTGCCACCTGCGCCTCGTAATTGCTGGATGGGTACGGCAGGGGCCAATCAACGAGGTGCTGGATGTGGTGTAGCGCTGTTATCGCGGGATTGTTGACTGCATCGACCGCCCATGCGGGCGTGATCGCGTTTGAGAGCTTCTACAGCGATGCCGATCCGTATTCGCCGGGTCGTCCATGGCACTGGCCGGGGAGCGGAGGCGGGAGCGGGCATTGGGGGCAGGCCTATCGCTTTGTACCCGTTGCGACCGGGACAGTGGAATCCATGGAGGTTGGCGCCTTTGTCACGCTGTCGTCGCTTGCGGACTTACCAATCAGAGTCTCCATCCACTCGGATGTCGGGGGATGGATCTCGGACGAACTGGGATCGGGCATGATGCCCGCGCGGTACATCTCTACGCCCTTCCCGTCGGCGCCCGTCACCGTGACGCCGGATGACAACATCAACCTCGTCGCCGGGCAGGCATACTGGCTCTCCATCCAGGGCGACGTTGCCACAATCCCGCCGCAATGGGTCCGGTGGTATCTCGGCGACAACGCCTTCGAAGCATGGACCTATTCCGCACAGATCTCGAATGTCGTGGGCGGACCGGTCTGGGGCATTAACGACGCTCCCGGGCAACCCGGCGCTTTCCGGGTGTTGGTACCGTCGCCATCCGCGGCCAGCATCCTCGCCGCCGCGGGGCTCGTCGCGGCGAGTCGCCGGCGACGGAGATAATCGGCGCGGCGTGAAATGTCCGCGCCAAGCCCGACGGCTATTCCTATTCTTCCCCAATCCGCGCCGACCGCTACGGCCGCGGCTTGAGGGAGAGCGATGCCCAAGCGCACGGATATCAAGACGATCCTGATCATCGGTTCCGGCCCCATTGTCATCGGACAGGGGTGCGAGTTCGACTACTCCGGCACGCAGGCGTGCAAGACGCTGCGGGCCGAGGGGTACCGGGTCATCCTGGTGAACTCGAATCCGGCGACGATCATGACCGACCCGGAGTTCAGTGACAAGACCTACATCGAGCCGATCACGCCCGAGTCTGTCCGGAAGATCATCGCCGAGCAGAAGCGCCTCGGCGATCCGATCCACGCGCTGCTGCCGACGCTCGGCGGTCAGACCGCGCTGAACTGCGCGTGCGCGCTGTTCGACAACGGGACGCTGGCCGAGTTCGGCGTCGAGATGATCGGCGCGAACCGCGAGGTGATTCACCGCGCCGAGGACCGCGCAGCATTTATGGAGGTCGTAAAGAAGTGCGGCCTGCACATGCCCAAGTGCAGGACCGTCAAGACGCTCGCCGAGGCACACGAGTTCCTCAAGGAGATCGGCCTGCCCGCGATCATCCGCCCGGCGTTCACGCTCGGCGGCACCGGCGGCGGCATCGCGTACAACAGCGAGGAGTTCGACGACATCGTCTCCCGCGGCCTCCGCGCCAGCATGATCGGCCAGGTGCAGATCGACCAGTCGGTGCTCGGGTGGAAGGAGTACGAGCTGGAGGTCGTCCGCGACCTGAAGGACAACTGCATCATCGTCTGCTCGATCGAGAACATCGACCCGATGGGCGTGCACACGGGCGACTCGGTGACGATCGCACCGGCCCTGACGCTGACGGACAAGGAATACCAGGCGATGCGCGACGCCGCGTTCGCCATCATGCGGGCGGTCGGCGTCGAGTGCGGCGGGTCGAACGTGCAGTTCGCCGTCAACCCCAATCCGACGCCCGGGCCGGACGGAAAGAAACCGTTCGAGATGGTTGTGGTCGAGATGAACCCGCGCGTGTCACGCTCGAGCGCGCTGGCGTCGAAGGCGACGGGCTTCCCGATCGCGAAGATCGCGGCGAAGCTGGCCGTCGGCTACACGCTCGACGAGCTGCGCAACGACATCACCGGGACGACCAGCGCCTGCTTCGAGCCGGCGATCGACTACATCGTCACGAAGATCCCGCGATGGACGTTCGAGAAGTTCCCGGAGGCGGACGAGACGCTGACGACGCAGATGAAGTCCGTTGGCGAGGGGATGGCCATCGGCCGGACGTTCGCCGAGAGCTTCCAGAAGGCGATCCGCTCGATGGAGGTGAAGCGATTCGGCTTCGGCCTTGACCGCAACGACGCCTGGCTGGCATGGAAGCAGGCGGGCGAGCGCGTCGAGCCGGGGACGAAGCTGGCGGACTCGTCGGAACTCGAGTGGCCGATCCCCGAGGAGAAGCTCGCGAGGAAGCTCGCCGTGCCCAGCCAGGGTCGGCTGTGGTACATCCGCTACGCGATGAAGATGGGGTGGGCAGATCCGAAGATCTTCGACCTGTGCAAGATCGATCCGTTCTTCCTCGATCAGTTCCGCCGGCTGGTCGAGTTCGAGGACGTGCTGTGCTCGTACTCGAAGCTGGAGGATGTGCCGCGGGACGTGCTGTTCCGCGCCAAGCAGCTCGGCTACTCCGATGCCCAGCTCGCGATGCTGTACCTCGGCGCGATCAACCCGACGACCATCCTGACGGTGCGCGAGTTCCGCAAGGGGAAGGGCGTCGAGCCGGTGTACAAGCTCGTCGACACGTGCGCGGCCGAGTTCGAGGCTGTCACCCCCTACTACTACTCGACGTACGAGACCGGCGTCGACGGCGCTATGGCGGAAGACGAGATCCGCGTCTCGGACAAGCAGAAGGTCATCATCCTCGGCGGCGGGCCGAACCGCATCGGACAGGGCATCGAGTTCGACTATTGCTGCGTCCACGCGAGCTTCGCGGCACGCGAGCTCGGGTTCGAGTCGGTGATGATCAACTCGAACCCCGAGACGGTCTCCACCGACTACGACACCAGCGACTTGCTGTTCTTCGAGCCGCTGACACTGGAAGATGTGCTGAATGTGGTGGAGCGTCTGAACGGTGGCCTCTTGCCGCCCCAGCGCAGCAACGCTTTGGCCCGGACGCTTGTCCGCGGCCTCATCGTCCAGTTCGGCGGCCAGACACCCCTGAACCTCGCCAAGGGCCTCGTGACCGCGGGCGCGCCGATCATCGGCACCAGCGTTGATTCGATCGACCTCGCCGAGGACCGCGACCGGTTCGATGCCCTCCTCAACAAGCTCGGTCTGCACAAGCCGCCCAGCGGCATCGCCCGCTCGCTCGAGCAGGCTGTGCAGATCGCCGGCGCGATCGGCTACCCGGTGCTCGTGCGCCCGTCGTATGTTCTCGGCGGCCGCGGCATGGAAATCTGCCCCGACGAGAAGGCCCTCCGCCACTACATGGCGACGGCGGTGAACATCTCCGAGCTCGACGGCGCACCCGTCCTCATCGACCGCTTCCTCGACGACGCGACCGAGGTCGATATCGACGTCATCGCGGACTTTGACCCGACGGGCCAGACCAACGCCGGCGAGGCCCTGGTGTGTGGCGTGATGGAGCACATCGAGCAGGCCGGCATCCACTCCGGTGACTCCGCATGCACCATCCCGCCGTGGTCGCTCGCCCCCGCGACGGTCAAGGAGATCCGCCGCATCAGCCGCGAGCTTGCCAAATCGCTCAGGGTTCGCGGCCTGATGAACGTGCAGATGGCCGTCGTGCGCGAGAACAGCAACGGCGACGGCGACAAGATCTACATCCTCGAGGTGAACCCGCGCGCGTCACGCACCGCGCCGTTCGTCGGTAAGGCGACACACGTCCCTTGGCCGCGGCTGGCGGCGAAGCTGATGATGGGCAAGTCGCTCGGCGAGCTCGGCGCGGCCGAGGTCGCCGACACCGGCGCCTACGCCGTGAAGGAATGTGTCTTCCCCTTCAGCAAGTTCCCAGGAGTGGACGTCATCCTCGGCCCGGAGATGCGCTCGACCGGCGAGGTCATGGGGATTGATTCGTCGTTCCCGATCGCCTTCGCCAAGAGCCAGATGGCCGCGGGCATCACGCTGCCGACCAGCGGCGCGGTGTTCATCTCCGTCCGCGCGGCGGACCGGGCAAAGGTCGTCGGCCCGGCGAAGCTCATGCGCGACGCGGGCTTTGCGATCTACTCGACCGAGGGCACGGGCGGACACCTCCGCGCCGCCGGGGTTGAAGTCACCATCATTCAGAAGATCGACTCGGGCGTACGTCCCAACGTCATCGACCTGATGACCGACGGGAAGATCAACCTCGTCATCAACACCCCGACGCGTACGGGGTGGAAGACCGACGAGGGCCGGATCCGAGCCCAGACCGTCCGGCTCGGGGTGCCGCTGATCACCACGATTACAGGAGCAATCGCCGCGGCCAAGGCGATCGGCGCATTGCAGCAGGGCGATTGGGGCGTCAAGGCGATGCAGGAGCACCGGCAGGCGGCCGCCGTCCGACAGCCGGCCGGCGAGCCGAAGATCGTGGCAACCGTCCCTGCCGGGGCAACGGCCCGGGCCTAGGTCCGGAAATCGCGATCGAGCTTTTGCACAGTGTGGAGAAGCACCACACCACGCGGCGCACAACGGACTTTCATGCAAGTCCCGGCCTGCGTTTACCCACAAACGATGTTGAAGGCGCCCGTCGCCCCTTGACAGCCATTTCAGATTTGTTAGGCTGAGCCCCATCACACCTCGATGGGGAGTTACAAATGGAAAAGGGCGTTGCTGGTCTGATTGTCGGCCTGGTGATCTTCGGCGCGGTCTTCGGTCTGCGGTCCTGCGATAAAGGCAAGATCGAGAGCGAGTGTCACGCCGCGGCATATCAGCTTGTCTCGAAGTGCGACAAGTACCGCGACCACAGCGGGTACATCATCGAGATCTGCGATGCCGCGCACGAAGAAGCGTTCGGCAAGGCGTACACCACGCAGTACCGTCGCCGCGGCACACGCTCGACGATGGACTACCAGGTGTACTACGACGAGCTCTTCGACCTCATGATCACACGGGCCCAATCCGACAATCGCCAGGACATCGCCGACTCGATCGATAAGTTGATCGACGACGTGAACACCGGCAAAGTGAAGATCCCCGTCGGCGCGGAGTAGTCTCCCGCATCACGTCAATCAACAAGCAGCGCGGCCGTGGACGTCGTGCCGGGGGTGTGGGGGGGG